>NZ_JBVAPG010000014.1:0-89732 GCF_055413685.1 Bradyrhizobium sp. LeoA1Lang
AGCAATTGGCGATTCTGCGTGCGGCCCTTCAAGCTCACCACAATCCCATGACGATCAAGCCCGTTGCCCATGTCACAAGGGCCGCGTAACATTCATTCTGGCAACGTCGGCCCGACGTAGTTCAACACCGATCGGGACATCCCCTCGGTGGTCTTGCCGCGCGGATTATATTCGCAGCCGACGAAGCCGGCATAACCGAGCCGGTCGAGCTCATCGAACAGGAACGGGTAGTTCAGCTCTTCGCCATCGGGCTCGTTGCGCGAGGGGATGCTGGCGATCTGGGTGTGGCCGATGATCGGCATCATCTCGCGCAGCCGCATCGTGACGTCGCCATGGATGATCTGGCAGTGATAGATGTCGAACTGCAGCTTCAGGTTCGGAATCTTCAATTCTTTGATCAGGTCGCTGGCAAAGCCGAAATCGTTGAGGAAATAGCCGGGCACGTTGCGCGGATTGATCGGCTCGATCACGACGTCGAGGCCGTGCGGCGCGAAGAACTCAGCAGCCCATGTGACGGATTTATAAAATGCCTCGACCGCCCCGCTGTCGCTCCTCTCCGCGATCCCCGCCATCAGGTGCACGCGCTTGACGCCGGTCTCCTCCGCATAAGGCAGCGCGGTGGCAAGGCTCGCCTGCAGATCGGCAAACCGGTCCGGCAGCGCCGCGAACCCTTTCTCTCCGGCCGCCCAATCGCCCGGTGGCAGGTTAAACAGCGCCTGCGTCAGGCCGTTCTTGCGCAGCCGCTCGCCGACCTCCTTCGCCGGATGGTCATAGGGAAACAGGAACTCCACCGCGGTGAAGCCGGCTTTCGCCGCGGCCTCGAAACGGTCGAGGAACGCAACCTCGTTGAACATCATGGTGAGATTGGCGGCAAAGCGGGGCATCGACGATCCTCTTTAGTTTTATTCGCCGGGCAGCTTCGTGCCGGTGACGCGGGCGTAGATGCGCGCCACCGAGGCGTCGTCATCGCGCCCCATGCCGGCGGCGGCCGTCATCAGGAACATCTGCAGCGCAGCGGCTGCGACCGGCACCGGGAATCTCGCTGACCGAGCCATGTCCTGGATAATGCCGAGATCCTTGACGAAAATCTCCACCGCGCTGCGCGGCGTGTAGTCGCCGTCGAGCACATGCGGCATGCGGTTCTCGAACATCCAGGAATTGCCGGCGGAGGCCGTGATCACCTCGTAGACCTTGCGGATGTCGAGCCCCTGTTTGGCCGCGAACGCAATCGCCTCCGAGGCGGCGGCGATATGCACGCCGGCGAGGAGCTGGTTGATCATCTTGAACGCGGCGCCCTGCCCGGCCGCATCGCCGAGTTCGTAGAGCTTGGCCGCCATCGCATCGAGCGCGGGACGGGCCTTGGCGAATGCCGCCGCGCTGCCGGAAGCGAGGATGGTGAGTTCGCCCTGCGCCGCACGCTGGGCGCCGCCGGAGATCGGGGCATCGAGATAATGCCGTCCGGTCGCCTCGAGCTGCTTTGCCAAGCGCCGCGCCACATCGGGGTCCATGGTCGCGGAGGAGACAAACACGGATCCCTTCGGCAGCGTCTCTGCCACGCCATTTTCGCCGAACAGGATTGTTTCGGTCTGAGCGGCGTTGACGACCACACTGACCACGATATCGGCGCCATCGGCGGCTTCCTTCGGCGTCTTCGCGCCCTTGCCGCCGCTCTGGACGAACCGCGCGACGCTGTCGGCGGAGACGTCGCAGCCGGTCACCTCAAAACCCGCGCGCAACAGCGAGGTCGCCATGCCTGATCCCATCGAGCCGAGCCCGATCACAGCAACGCGGGTTTTTAACTGGTCTGGCATGCGGCGGTCCCTCACATTCTTCTTGGTGTCTTGCCCCTGCGTATCACGGCTTGGCCGCCGTGCCAAAGCGTGAGACAAGGCGGGAAACGGGTATGGCTGCCATGAGCGAAACAAAGCTCCGTGAGGAAATCTGCCGCTTCGGCCGCTCGCTGTTCGAGCGCGGGCTGACGCCGGGTTCGTCAGGCAATATCAGCGTGAGATTAGACGAGGGCGGCTGGCTGGTGACGCCGACCAATGCCTCGCTCGGTTTCCTCGACCCTAGCAGGATGTCGCGGCTCGATGCTGATGGACGGCTGGTCTCGGGCGACGCGCCGACCAAGGAGGTGCCGCTGCACACCGCGCTCTATCAGACCCGCGGTGCGGCGCGCGCCGTGGTGCATCTGCATTCGACCCATTCGGTGGCACTCTCGATGCTGCCCGAGATCGACCCGCGCGCCGCGCTGCCGCCGTTGACGGCCTATTATGTGATGAAATGCGGCCAGACTGCGCTGGTGCCTTATTATCGTCCCGGCGACCCTGCGGTGGCCGACGCGATCAAGGGGCTGGCGGGCAAATATTCATCCGTGCTGCTCGCCAATCATGGACCGGTGGTTTCAGGCGACACGCTGGAGGCCGCGGTGTTCGCGACGGAGGAACTGGAGGAAACCGCGAAGTTGTATCTGCTGCTGCGCGGGCTGAACCCGCGATATCTATCGCCGGAACAGGTGGCCGATTTGACGAAGGTGTTCGGGCTAACGCTGCCGGAGCATGACGCGCATTGAATTCGTAGGGCGGAGCATGGGCACGGCTAGCCTCTCCTCCCGTCATTGCGAGCGAAGCGAAGCAATCCATTTCTCTCCGCGCGTGTGGAGAGGTGGATTGCTTCGCTTCGCTCGCAATGACGGAGACGTAGCCCGGTTGCGCTTCGCTCCACCCGGGCTACGACACTATCAAAGCCCCAGATACGCCTTGCGTACGTCGGGATTGGTGCTGATCTCGGCGGCCGGTCCCTGCATCAGCACGCGGCCAGTCTGCAGGATGTAGGCGCGGTCGGCGATCTCAAGACATTCGGCCATGCGCTGCTCGACGATCAACACGGTCATGCCGGCGTCGCGGATGCGCTTCACCGCCTGGAAGATCTCGTCGACCAGCTTTGGCATGATGCCCTGCGACGGCTCGTCCAACATCAACAGCCGCGGGCGGGTCATCAGCGCGCGGCCGATCGCGAGCATTTGCTGCTCACCGCCGGACAGCGTCTCGGCGCGCTGCTCCAGCCGCTCCGAGAGCCGCGGGAACAATTTGAACACGAGGTCGAGCGGCTCGTCGCGGTTGGCTTCGCTGCGATAGAGATAACTGCCGAGGCGAAGATTGTCGCGCACCGACAGGCGCGGAAACAGCCGGCGATTTTCCGGCACGAAGGCAATGCCGCCGGCGGTGATGATATGCTGCGGCTTGCCATCGATCCGCGCCCCGTCGAAGGTGACGGTGCCGGAGCGCGGGCGCTCGGCGCCGGCGATCGATTTCAGAAGCGTCGACTTGCCGGCCCCGTTGGCGCCGGCGACGCAGACGATCTCGCCCTTGGCGACCTCGATCGAGACGGCGGAGATCGCGACCAGCCCCTGATAGGCGGTGGTGACTTCATGCACCGACAGCATGACGATCCCCAAGATAGGCAGTGATGACCTTCGGATCGCGGACGACCTCGGACGGCTTGCCCTCGACCAGCACCTTGCCGAGGTCGAGCACGATGGCGCGGTCGACCAGCGGCATCACGATTTCCATGACGTGCTCGACCATCAGCACCGTGACGCCGGTGTCGCGCACCTTGCGCACCAGTTCGACGCCGGTCTTGGCTTCCACCGGCGTCAGGCCGGTCAAGACTTCGTCGAGCAGCAAGAGTTTTGGTTCGGTCGCAAGCGCACGGGCGACCTCAAGCCGACGCTTCTCTGATGGTACCAGGTCGCTTGCCGGCACGTCGGCACGCGCGCCGAGCCCGCAGAATTCCAGCACTTCATGCGCCTTGCGGCGGGCCACGCGCATGACCGTGTTGCGGATCAGCGCGCCGACGATGACGTTGTCGAGGACCGTCATGGTCTCGAAGCTCTTGACGACCTGGAAGGTGCGGCCGATGCCGCGCTGGCAGCGTTCCGCCGCCGGTAATCTCGTGACATCCTCGCCATCGAACCAGATCGAGCCTTGAGTGGGCGGCAGCACGCCGGCGATCAGGTTGAACAGGGTCGACTTGCCGGCGCCGTTGGGGCCGATCAGCCCGACGATCTCGCCGCGCCCGACCGAGATCGAGACGTCGCTGTTGGCAACGAGGCCGCCGAACCGCTGCCAGACGCCACGTGTTTCCAGGAGCGCCGTCATCGCACGGCCGCCTTGCGCCAGAAGAACTTGGGCCGCGCGAACAGGCTCACCAGCCCTCTCGGAAGCGCCAATGAGATCAGCACGATCAGCGTGCCGTAGACGATCAGGTCCACGCCGCGCCCGGAGCCGCCGATGAAGGAACGGGTCAGTTCGGTCAGCGGGATCAGGATCACGGCGCCAAGCACCGGCCCCCACAGCGTGCCGATGCCGCCGAGCACCGCGGGCAGCGCCATCAGCAGCGAGAACTGGAAGCCCATCACGCTTTCAGGGTCGATGTAGGACACGAACTGCGCGTAGAACCCGCCGCCGACGGCGACCAGGAACGCGGACACCGCTGCCGCTCCCATCTTGGAATTGAACACGACGACGCCAAGGCTTTCGGCGGCGTCCGGATTGTCCTTCACCGCGCGCCACCAATAGCCCCATTTGGAATCCTCCAGCCACCAGGTGACGAACCAGGCGACGCAGGCGAGCGCCAGCGCGAAATAGAAATAGGGCAGCTTGCTGCGCGTGAACTGGAATTTCAGCCAGCTATCGCCGCGCACGGGGATGTCGATGCCGAGCGCCGCCCCAGCCCAGTCCCAGTTCTGGATCAGCAGCAGCCCGATCTCGGCGATGACGATGGTGGCGATGACGAAATAGTGCCCGCGCAGGCGGAAGCAGGGATAGCCGAGCGCCATCGCGATCAGCGCCGAGAGCGCGCCGCCCGCGAGCATGCCGAACCAGGGGAGCACGCCGAACTTGGTGAACAGCAGCGCGGTCGTGTAGGCGCCGAGCCCGAAATAAAGCGCGTGGCCGAGCGAGATCTGTCCGCAATAGCCGGACAGGATGTTCCAGCTCTGCGAGAGCGCCGCATACATCAGCGTCAGCACCATGACGTTCTGGACGTAGACGTCCTTCACGAACAGCGGCACCAGCGCGGCGACGGCCGCAAGGCAAAAGGCGACGATCAACTCGCGGCGGCGCCGCCTGGTAAAATCCTTGTCCATCACATCGACCCGAACAGGCCGCGCGGGCGGACGAAAACGACGAGCAGATAGACAGCATAAATGCCGACCGATTTCAGCGACGGCGGCAGGATCAGCGCCGTGGTCGCTTCGACCAGGCCGACGATGATGCCGCCGGCGAAAGCACCGAACACGCTGCCGAAGCCGCCGAGCGCCACGGTGACATAGGCGATCAGCGCGAAGGACGCGCCGACATCGGGATAGACATAGAAGAAGATCGCCATAATCGCGCCGGCGAGCCCGACCAACGCGGCGCCGAGGCCCCAGCCGAGCGCGAACACCCGGTTCTTGTCGATGCCGACCAGCGCCACTGCACCGGCGTCCTCACGCGTTGCTTCCAGCGCGCGGCCGAAATCGGTGCGATGGATGAAGAAGTAGAGCCCCGCGAAGGCCGCGATCGACACCAGCGCGCCGACGAGCTGCGGCTCCGGCAGGAAGATGCCGCCAATCGAGATGGTTTTCCCGCCGAGCCAGGAATTGGTGACGCTGCGATAGTCGGGCGTGAAGAAGAACTGCGCCAGTCCGCGCATCACGATCGCAAGGCCGAAGGTCGAGAAGATCTGCACCATGCCGGCGTTGGCCTTGGCGCGCACGGCAAAGCGCACGATCAAGAGATAGACGACCGCCCCGAACACAAACAGCGCCGCCGCCACCAGCGGCGCCGACAACAGCGGGTCGATCGCGAAGAACGCGAACAGGAAGAATGTCGCGTACATCGCGATCATCAGGAACTCGCCATGGGCGAAGTTCACGACGTCCATCAGGCCGAAGATCAGCGCCAGCCCGACGGCGATCAGCCCATAAAGCAGCCCCATCAGGAGGCCGCTCGCCAGCGACTGGATAATGGTCTCGGCTGTCACCGCTGTTTCTCCGTACCGACCTCGCCATTCGTCATTGCGAGGAGCGAAGCGACGAAGCAATCCACTGCTCGACCTCGTGCCGGCATGGATTGCTTCGCTTCGCTCGCAATGACGGAACGTGCGGCTGTCGTGGAATCCAACATCACAACGTTATATCCTCTGCCCGCGCCGGTTACTTCATCGGCCAGACGGCTTCGGCGACGGCCGCCTGCGGCGGGAAGATCGTGACGAACTTGCCGCCGATATATTGCAGCAGCACCGGATCGGCGTCGTTGTTCTGGCCCATGTCGTCGAACTTCACGCGCTTCCAGGGCATGATGGTCACCTCGCCCGGCATGTCGGTCGCGACCAGCGCCTCGCGGATCTTCTCGCCATCGGTGGACTTGGCGCGGTTGATGGCATCAGCCATCACGATCAGGCCCATGAACTGGCGCGACGAATAGTCGTTGAAGTCCTTGCCCGACCTCTCCTTGAACATCGCGTTGATCTTGCCGACCATCGGCCGCTTGGCGGCGAGATCGAGCGAGAAGCTGCCGCGCGAGATCACGCCTTCGAGCTTGTCGCCGACCGCGTCATACAGCGCTTTCTCGGAGAAGCCGGCGTCCTGTGCCACGATCGCATTCGGCTTGTAGCCGAGCTCGGCCATGGTCTTCACCAGGAGGATGCCGTCGGTGGTGTAGCTCGAGGGCATCAGCACGTCGGCATTACCAGCCTTGAGCTGCTGCACCTCGGCCGACAGCGACGGCGAGTTGGCGCGGTACTTGATGTCGGCAACGATCTTGTAGCCGCGCTCGCCCGCGAGCTTGGTCTGCGCGTTGCCGGAGTCGGTGCCGAAGATCGTATCCTCATGGAACAGCGACAGGGTGTTGATCTTGGTGCCCTTCTTCTTCATCGCATCGAAGAAGTCGAACATCGCGGTCGAGAACATCTCGTCATGAGGTGCTGCGCGGAAATAGAATTTCAGGCCGCGGCGATGCAGGCTCGGCGAGGAATTGTCGGCCGAGATGAACGGAATCTGGTAGCGCTCGCAGATCTGGCTGACGGTGACGGCAACCGCGCTCTGGTAGGTGCCGACGATGGCGCAGACCTTCTCCTGCGTGATCAGGCGCTCGGCTTCGGCGCGGCCCTTCTGCGGATCGGCCTGGTGATCGGCGAAGACGAGGCGGACCTTGGCGCCGCCGAGGCCGGACAGGCCCTCGCCCTTGGCGAGCGGCAGCTCGAAATCATAGTTCTTGTTGATGATGTCGGCCGCGGTCTCGAATGCCTTTTGCGTCGACGCCAATCTGGGCGCTGGCGCCGGACAGCGGATAGATCACGCCGATCACCACCTCACTGGTTTGCGCGCGCGCAGCGATCGGCGCGAGCGCGGCGGCAGCGGTGGCTCCAAGCAACACATTGCGGCGAGTGATCGTCATTTGCGGAAATTCCCCCTTAATTGAAGCGTAGCTATCGAATGAAACGGATGAGTGTTGCGGTAAAGCCTCAAGAAATGGCAGGCGCTGCCCTTTACAGCACCGCCAATTGTTTGTTCCTGAGATCGGTGATCAGCATCAGTCCCGGCGCATGCGTGATTGCGAATGGCAGCTTTGCACTCGCGATCACCGCCTGCGGGGTCACGCCGCATGCCCAGAATACCGGGATCTCGTCGGCTTCGACCGGAACCGGATCGCCATAGTCGGGCTTGGCGATGTCGTTGATGCCGATCAGGTGCGGATGGCCGAGATGCACCGGCGCGCCGTGCACTGAGGGAAAGCGCGAGGTGACCTGCACCGCGCGGATCGCATCCGCCGGCTTGAACGGACGCATCGACACCACCATCGGTCCCGCGAACGGGCCCGCTGGGCTGCAGGCGATGTTGGTGCGGTACATCGGCACCCGCACGTTACGCTCGATATGGCGGATCGGCAGGCCCTCATCCATCAGCGCTTCTTCGAATGAGAAGGAGCAGCCAAGCACAAAGGCGACGAGATCGTCGCGCCAATGCTGCATGATGTCGGTCGGCTCCTCCACCACCTCGCCGTCGCGCCAGACGCGATAGCGCGGCACGTCGGTGCGGATGTCGAGGTCGAGGCCGAGCGCAGGAATGCTGACATCGCCGACTTCAGACATGCCGATGATCGGGCACGGCTTCGGGTTGAGCTGGCAGAAGCGATGGAACGCGCCGGCGAGCTTTTCCGGCAGGATGGCCAGGTTGCCCTGGACAAAGCCGTTCGCCACCCCGGCGGTGCTCGAAGCCATCCCGTTGCGGCAGGCCAGCCGGGCCTCTCGGCTCGGAAGCATGGTGTCGGTGCCACTGGCTTGCTGCACTGCCGCAAAAACAGTCATTAAATCGACCTGCCTAATATCTCAACAAGTGCAGCCAACACCAAGCGTGCTATAAAGTCTAATCTTCCTTTCTAATCGAATTCGATAAATCCAATTTATCGGATGGGAAAAAGCATCCAATGCTTGATTTCAGGTCGATCGAAACGTTCCTCTGGGTGGTCAAGCTCGGAAGCTTCCGTGGGGCGGCGCAGCGGCTCAACACGACCCAGCCGGCGATCTCCCAACGCATCGCCCAGCTCGAACGCGAGCTGGGCGTGAAGCTGCTCAACCGCGACCATCGGGTGGCCTCGCCGACGCCGAGCGGCCGGCAGATGATGGTCTATGCCGAGAAGCTGATCGGGCTGCGCTCGGAGATGATGGCCGAGATCGGCGACCGCTCCGCGATGCGCGGCGTGCTGCGGCTCGGTGTCGCCGAGACCATCGTGCACACCTGGCTGACGCGCCTCGTCAAGAGCGTCAACGAGGTCTATCCGAACCTGTCGCTCGAAATCGAGGTCGACATCACGCCGAATTTGAGCGCGCGGCTGCTCGCGCAAGAGATCGAGCTCGCCTTCGTGGTGGGGCCGCTGTCGGCGTCGGGCGTGCAGAGCCGCGTGCTCTGCGACTATCCGATCGGGTTTCTGGCGAGCCCGGCGCTTGGCCTCGGCAACGGCCCGGTGGCGCGGCGCGACCTGGCGCGCTTTCCGATCATCACCTTTCCCCGCAAGACAGTGCCTTACGAAAGCGTACGCGCGGTGTTCGAACGGCCGGACCTGCCGCCGATCCGGCTGCACGCCAGCGCCTCGCTGGCAACGGTGATCCACATGGCGATCGAAGGGCTCGGTATTGCCGTGATCCCGTCAGCCATCGTCGAGAACGAACTCGCCGACGGACGGCTGCAACTGCTCGATACCGACATCAAGATGGCGCCGCTCACCTTCAACGCAAGCTGGCTCACCTCTCCCGATATTGCCGCAGTCGAGCGCGTCGCCGATCTCGCGCGCCAGATCGCGCAAGCGAGCCCGTCGGTTGACGAGGCGCTGCGGGCGCGTCATTGAACAAGACAATCACCGTCATTCCGGGGCGATGCGTTAGCATCGAACCCGGAATCTCGAGATTCCGGGTTCGCCCTTCGGGCGCCCCGGAATGACTGCGAAAAGGTAACAAGCGCATGAGCCGAGCCGCATCCAACCTGCAGATCGATTCCGCCCGCCTCTGGGGCACGATTCACGAAACCGCCAAATTCGGCGCGACGCCGAAAGGCGGCGTGCGGCGGCTGACCTTGAGCGCCGAGGATAAGCAGGTGCGCGACTGGTTCCGCAAGGCCTGCGAGGACGCAGGCTTGGAGGTTCACGTCGACGCGCTCGGCTCGATGTTCGGCCTGCGCAAGGGCCGCGACATGTCGAAGCCGCCGATCGGGCTCGGCTCGCATCTCGACACCCAGCCGACCGGCGGCAAATATGACGGCGTACTTGGCACTCTGGCCGCGCTCGAAGTCGTGCGCACGCTCAACGATGCCGGCATCGAGACCGAGATGCCGATCTGCATCTGCAACTGGACCAATGAAGAGGGCTCGCGCTTCGCACCGGCAATGATGGCCTCCGCCGCCTATGTCGGCGATTTCACCACTGACAACATCCTGTCGCGCAGGGATGCCGAGGGCGTCACGGTCGGCGAGGCGCTTGACAGCATCGGTTATCGCGGCACGACGCCGGTCGGCACGCAAAAATTCTCGGGCTTCGTCGAGTTGCATATCGAGCAGGGCCCGATCCTGGAAGCCGAGAACAAGACCATCGGCGTGGTCGATTCCGGCCAGGGGGTCTTGTGGTACGACGGCAAGATCACCGGCTTCGAGAGCCATGCCGGCTCGACGCCGATGCCGCTGCGACGCGACGCGCTGGCGACGTTGTCGGAGATCGTGCTGGCAATGGAGAGGATCGCCAGGAAGCACGGGCCGAACGCGGTCGGCACCATCGGTGAAGCCGTGATCGCAAATCCCTCGCGCAACGTCATTCCCGGCGAGATCGCCTTCACCCTCGACTGCCGCAGCGCCGATGCCGCCATCATGGACGCGCTGGACAAGGACCTGCGCGCAGCCATTGCCGAGATCGCGGCGCGACGCAAGGTCGAGGTCACGCTCGACCTGGTCTGGCGCAAGCCGCCGACGCATTTCGATCCCAAGCTGGTCGACGCCGTCGAGAACGCCGCGACGCAACTCGGCTATTCGCACCGGCGCATCACGTCGGGCGCCGGCCACGACGCCTGCAACCTCAACACCGTGATGCCGGCAGCAATGGTGTTCGTGCCCTGCAAGGACGGCATCAGCCACAACGAGCTCGAGGACGCAACGCAAACCGATTGCGCCGCCGGCGCCAACGTGCTGATGCACACGGTGCTGGCACTCGCCGGCGTCGCGTCCTGATCGATCCACCAAGCAAGACGGAGAAGTGCTGTGCGCGGGGTTTTTGTCGACGCCAATGAATCGCTTGCGGTGATCTTCGAGCGGCTGGAAAAACCCGGCGACCCCGAGGTGCGCGTGCACCGCGATCCGGACGTCACTTCCGACCAACTGCCAAAAGTGCTCGACGGCGCCGAGATCGGCGTCATCGACCACACCGCGCTGCCGACCGACATCGCGAAGCAATGCACCGGGCTCAAGCACGTTGTGTTCCTCGGCACCGGCGCGCGCAGCTACATGAATCCGGAGGAGCTCGCCGAGCTCGGCATCTCCGTGCATCTGATCAAGGGCTATGGCGACACCGCCGTGGCGGAATCCGCTGTTGCGCTGATGTGGGCCTCCGCGCGCGTGCTGGCACAGATGGACCGCGAGATGCGCGCCGGCAATTGGCTGCGTGAGGACGGCATGCAGCTCACCGGCAAGACGCTCGGCCTGATCGGCTTCGGTGGCATCGCGGCTGAAGTCGCACGCATCGCGCTCGGATCGGGAATGCGCGTGATCGCCTGGAACCGCTCGCCGAAGAGCTATCCGGGCGTCGACTTCGTCGATCTCGACACGCTGCTCGCGCAGAGCCATGTCGTGTCGCTGCATCTTCTGCTCAACGACGACACGAGGGGCTTCATCACCCGCGAGCGCATCGCCGCGATGAAGCCGGGCGTCATCTTCGTCAACACCGCCCGCGCCGCCATCGTCGACGAAGCCGCGATGATCGATGCGCTGAAGTCAGGCCACATCCGCCACGCCGGCCTCGATGTCTTCACCGTCGAGCCGCTGCCCGCCGATCATCCGCTGACGAAACTGCCGAACGTGACGCTCTCGGCGCATTCCGCCTTCCGCACGCCGGAGGCCAGCGAGAACCTCCTGCAAGCAGCGTGGGAGCATTGCCGCCGCATCGTGAAGTCGTAGTCGCGTAGTCGTAGGGTGGGCAAAGCGAAGCGTGCCCACCATTGCGGGCGGTGCAGGTGATGGTGGGCACGGCGCAAGCGCGCCTTTGCCCACCCTACGAAGTTGCCGCACACTCCGCCCTCATCCTGAGGAGCCGCACAGCGGCGTCTCGAAGGATGGGCCGCAGGCGAGATCGGGGCCTCATGGTTCGAGACGGCGCGAAGACGCGCCTCCTCACCATGAGGAGCCAGCTCAATCCACCATCTCAGCGACCGCCTTGCCGCAAGTCTCCGTGTCGGCATTGCCGCCGAGGTCGCGGGTACGGAGCGTGCGTTCGGCGAGCGTCCGCTCGATCGCGCCGACCACCGCATCCGCGGCCTGCTTCTCGCCGAGATGCTCCAGCATCATCGCGCCTGACCAGATCATGCCGATCGGATTAGCGATCCCGTGCCCGGCGATATCGGGCGCCGAGCCGTGCACCGGCTCGAACACCGACGGGAAATCGCCTTCCGGATTGATATTGCCCGACGGCGCAATGCCGATGGTGCCGGTGCATGCCGGGCCGAGATCGGAGAGGATATCTCCGAACAGGTTGGAGCCGACCACGACGTCGAACCAGTCCGGATGCAGCACGAAGTTCGCGGTCAGGATGTCGATGTGGTACTTGTCCCACTTCACCGACGGATACGTCTTGGCCATCGCCTCCACGCGCTCGTCCCAATAGGGCATGGTGATGGAGATGCCGTTCGACTTCGTCGCCGAAGTCAGATGCTTCTTCGGCCGCGACTGCGCCAGATCGAAGGCGAATTTCAGGATGCGGTCGACGCCGATGCGCGTCATCACCGTCTGCTGCGTCACGAACTCGCGCTCGGTGTCCGGGAACATCCGGCCGCCGACCGATGAGTATTCGCCTTCGGTATTCTCGCGCACCACCCAGAAGTCGATATCGCCGGGCTTGCGGTTCGCGAGCGGCGACGGCACGCCCGGCATCAGCCGCACCGGGCGCAGGTTGACGTATTGGTCGAACTCACGCCGGAACTTGATCAGCGAGCCCCACAGCGAGACATGATCCGGAATCTTGGCCGGCCAGCCGACCGCGCCGAAATAGATCGCGTCGTGCTTGCCGATCTTCTCCTTCCAATCGTCAGGCATCATCTGGCCGTGCTTCGCGTAATAGTCGTAAGAGGCGAAATCGAAATGGTCGAACTGCACGGCAACGCCATGTTTCTTCGCGGCGGCCTCGAGCACGCGCAAGCCTTCGGGCATGACTTCCTTGCCGATGCCGTCGCCGGGAATGACCGCGATCCGATACTGTTTCTTTGCGTTGGCCATGAAGAACACCCTTGTGATTTGCCCGGCTTGAGGCGCCGTCTATTCTCGAGCCCTGCAATGGACCAAACTTCGCCTTGGCGCAACGCTGCAGTGCAATGTTGACCGCCGTCCCACCTGCCGCCTACCAATTTCGCCGACTTTTTCCAATCCTCTCCAGCACAGCGAGTATTGCCATGGACCTGCATCTGCGCGGCAAGCGCGTCTTGATCACCGGCGCCTCCAAGGGCATCGGCGCGGCCGCCGCCGAGGCCTTTGCCGAGGAAGGCTGCCATCTGCTGCTGGCCGCCCGCAGCGGCGACCAGTTGAAGGCGCTGGCCGACCGCCTGCGCTCGGTCCACCAGATCGATGCCGCCACATCCGTCGTCGACCTGCGCAAGCCGGAGGATCTGACGCGATTGGCAAGAGAGGCTGCCGATATCGACATCCTCGTCAACAACGCCGGCGATATCCCCGGCGGCTCGATCGACAAGATCGATGAGGCGACCTGGCGGCACGCCTGGGAACTCAAGGTGTTCGGCTATATCAACCTCACCCGCGCGATCTACGCGCAGATGAAGGCCCGCGGCGGTGGCGTGATCATCAATGACATCGGCGCCGCCGGCGAGAAGTTCGATGCCAACTACATCGCCGGCAGCGCCGGCAACGCCGCGCTGATGGCGCTGACCCGCGCCCTCGGCGGCAAGAGTCTCGCCGACAATATCCGCGTCGTCGGCATCAATCCCGGTCCCGTCGGCACCGACCGGCATGTCACGCTGCTCAAGACCCGCGCCAAACATCAGTTCGGCGACGAGAACCGCTACAAGGAATTCCAGAAGAGCCTGCCGCTCGGCCGCCCCGCCCACGCGCGCGAGATCGCCGACCTCATGGCTTTCCTCGCGTCCGACCGCGCGGGTTATACGTCGGGCGTGATCTACACGGTGGACGGCGGCATCAGTGCGGGGTGGTGATGGATTCGATCGTAGCCCGGGCGAAGCGAAGCGCAACCCGGGATACCTGCGTCTGCGATTACGAGCACCCCGGGTTACGCTTCGCTCCACCCGGGCTACGGCCAATTCGCGATGACGCCTATGGAGCCTCGCACAACCGCCGGATCAGCGCTGTGATCCGCCCGTTCGGCGACATCATCTCGTCCATGATTGAAAAATGATCGGCGCCGGGAATCTCCTCATACGTCACCGGCAAACCATAATCGGCGCGGTGCCCGGCGAAATCGGCGGTCTGCTTGCGCAAGAGCGGCAGTTCGCCGCTGCCGACCACCAGCGACAACGGCTTGAGCGGCCCGCCGGCCTGTCGCATTGGTGAATTGCGGTGGGAGGCCGCCTCGTCGAGCCCGAGCTTGACGTTGAGATAGCTCATCCGGATCGGCTCGAGGTCGTAGATGCCACTGATCGCGACCCCGCCCCGGACATGCTGATGCGACAGCGCCATTGCGGTCAGATGACCGCCGGCCGACCAGCCGGAGACGACGATGCCATTTTCGGCCGCTCCCAGCGCCGGCAACTGCTTGGCGAGGAAGTCGGTGCCGGCGTGGATCTCGGCGACGATCTCGTCGAGCGTCGCCTCCGGCGCGAGCGTATAGCCGATCAGCGCGACATTGATGCCATGCGCCATCGGTCCTTCGGCCATCACCGTGAAGAACTCCTTCGACCGCATCTGCCAGTAGCCGCCATGGATGAACAGCAGCGTCGGCGCGCGCTCGCCCGCTTTCAGGAAATCGATGCGGTTGCGCTCGCGCGGGCCGTAGCGGAGATCGATGTGATTGGGATAGCGCTTGCGCAACTCCGCAGAACGCTCCCCCCACCCTCCGACAATATCACCGCTGCCTACAACTGCGGCACCGTTGTTCAAACCGCGGTCACGCTCCTCCTGGCTCATGGCGCGCCAATCGAGCGCAGAGAAGGGTGTCGTCATCAGCAGGTCTCCGGTTCCGGCCATTCCCCAGCACGTTTCCACTTTGCCGGAAAATGGTCTAGAGCACTAGCTCCCTCCGCTGTTACGAACTGCAATCAATGGAGATGCAAGTGACGGATCAAGGCCTGGTGCGGGAGAGCGCCTGCACAGTCGTCGACAAGTTGCGGGCGGGCGAGGTCACACCGCTCGACCTGCTCGACGTCCTGGAAAAACGGATCGCCGAGGTCGACGACAAGGTCAACGCGCTTCCGATCCTGTGCTTCGACCGCGCGCGGAGGCACGCCGAAGCGCTGATGCAGAAGCCGGCTGCCGAGCGCGGTCTGCTCGCGGGCCTGCCGGTGCCGATCAAGGATCTCACCAACGTCGCTGATGTCCTCACCACGCAGGGATCGCCGATCTTCAAGGATACCGTCGCCACCAGGTCCGACATCGTCGTGACACATCTGGAAACGAATGGCGGTGTGGTCTACGCCAAATCGAACACGCCAGAATTCGGCGCCGGCGCCAACACCTTCAATGAAGTGTTCGGCGCGACATTGAACCCTTGGGATACGTCGCGCTCGGCATCCGGCTCTTCCGGCGGAGCGGCGGTCGCGCTTGCGACCGGAATGGCGTGGCTTGCCCACGGCACCGACATGGGTGGATCGCTGCGCAATCCAGCCAGTTTCTGCGGCATCGTCGGAATGCGGCCCAGCATCGGCCGCGTCGCCCACACGCCGAGCGCCATGATCGATCGCAACCTGACCGTTCACGGCCCGATGGCGCGCAACGTCGAGGATCTCGCGCTGTTGCTCGATGCCATGAGCGGCGAGTACGCCGCCGACCCGCTGTCGTTGCCGGCGCCGACGACGTCGTTCCTCTCAGCGGCGCGCTCCGGCAAGAAACCGAAACGCATCGCCTATTCGCCCGACCTCGGCATCACCCCGGTCGATCCAGAAGTCAGGGCGGTCACGCGGAAGGCGGCGGAACGCTTTGCCGAAGCAGGCGCCATCGTCGAGGAAGCACATCCCGACCTCAGCGAAGCCCATGAATGTTTCCACGTGCTGCGCGCTTTCGATTTCGCCGTCACCAAGGCGGCGCTGCTTCGCACCAAACGCGACCTGCTCAAGCCGGAGGTGATCTGGAACATCGAGGAAGGCCTGAAGTTGACGGTCGAGCAGATCGAACGCGCCGAGGCCCAGCGCGTCGCCATGACGGCACGCACCCTCGAATTCTTCGGGACCTACGACCTGTTGCTGACGCCTGCGACCATCGTCGCGCCGTTCCCGATCGAGAACCGCTATGTCGCCGAATGCGACGGCAAGACGTTCGACAATTACGTGGAGTGGCTCGGCATCGTCTATGCGATCACACTTGCGTGTTGTCCGGCGCTGTCCCTGCCCTGCGGCTTCACCACCTCCGGCCTGCCGGTCGGACTGCAGATGGTGGCGCCGCCGCGCGGCGAGGCCAACCTGCTCGCCGGCGCCAAGGCGCTGGAGGATATTTTGGGCGTGCGCGGCACTACGCCGATCGATCCAAGGGCGGCGAGATAAGGATATCTCCCCTCATGGTGAGGAGGCGCGCAGCGCCGTCTCGAACCATGAGGCCCCTATCTCACCCGGGGCCCATCCTTCGAGACGCCTGCTCCGCAGGCTCCTCAGGATGAGGGTTATCGAGAGGAGAGAAGCGCCCATCGGCAATTGCGCCGACGATATTCGACATGCTACGCGGGCCGCAGCCGCTCCTGATGCCGTGAGAAGTGTCGGGCCGGATGATCAAATTGCCGTGCGTGGAGTTCCAATATGACAGATCAGGCCGCTGGGATCGCCGACGGGCCCCTCGACATTCGTGACGTCGAACGTCGCATCAAGGCGATCTTCATCGGCTCGGTCGGCAATCTCGTCGAGTGGTACGACTTCTACGCCTACACCGCTTTCGCGCTGTATTTCGCGCCGGCGTTCTTTCCCGGCAACGATCCGGTGGTGCAGCAGTTCAACGCGGCCGTGATATTCGCCGCGACTTTCCTGATGCGGCCGCTCGGCGGCTGGCTGTTCGGCTTCATCGCCGACCGCTATGGGCGGCGGCTGTCGCTCACGGTTTCCGTGGTCTGCATGTGTTTCGGCTCGCTGATCATCGCGGTGACGCCGACTTACGCCACGATCGGCTTTGCTGCGCCCGCGATCCTCGCGCTGGCGCGCGTGATCGAGGGCCTTAGCCTTGGCGGCGAATATGGCGCGAGCGCCACCTATCTCAGCGAGGTCGCCGACGCCAAGAATCGCGGCTTCTATTCGAGCTTCCAATACGTCACCTTGATCGGCGGCCAGCTCACCGCGATCATCGTGCTGCTCTTGCTGCAGAAGGTGTTCTTGACGCCGGAACAGCTAAAGGACTGGGGCTGGCGAATTCCCTTCGCGATCGGCGCGGCGCTTGCCGTGATCGCAGCGGTGATGCGGCGCAGCCTGCAGGAGACCGACGCCTTCGAGGAAGCAAAGAAGGTGAGCAAGCCGACCGGCTCGATCACAAAACTCCTGAACTACCCGCGCGAACTGCTGCTGGTGGTCGGGCTGACCGCGGGAGGCACCGCGGCGTTCTACACCTTCACCACCTATATGCAGACCTTCGTCAAATTGTCGGTGGGCCTCACCGAGGACCAGACCACGTTCGTGATCTTCGGTTCGCTGATTTTCGCGACCATTCTGCAACCGCTCTACGGCGCGCTGTCCGACCGCATCGGCCGCAAGCCGCTCCTGATCTTCTTCGGCGTGGTCGGCACGCTCGCGACCGTGCCGATCCTGACCGCGCTGAAGGACGCCAAGACGCCGTTTATCGCGTTCCTGTTGATCTGCGCCGCCTGGATCTTCACCGCCGGCTACACGTCGATCAACGCCGTGGTGAAGGCCGAACTGTTTCCGACCAATGTCCGCGCGCTCGGCGTGGGCCTGCCCTATGCGATCACGGTGTCGCTGTTCGGCGGTACGGCACCGGCGATCGCGCTCTATTTCAAGAGCCTCGGGCACGAACAATGGTTCTACTATTACCTCAGCGGCATGATCTTCCTCTCGCTTCTGATCTATGCAACCATGCGCGACACCAAGCATGAATCGGCGATGCATCGCCACGAGTGACGCCAAAGATTGACCAATGGCTGACGACCAGGAGCCGCCGCCGGAAAGCAAGCTGACGCGCAGCAAGGAGCGCTGGGCACGCGAGGGCCGCTTCCTCACCGGCAGGATCTCGCGTCCCGAGGAGCAGCGCCTGCCGCCCGGCCAGCATCTCACCCGCGACTGGCCGACGCTCGATCTCGGACTGACGCCGGAGATTGCGCGCGAGCGCTGGCGGCTCGACGTCTATGGCGCCGTGGAACATCCGGTGTTCTGGGATTGGACGCAGTTCACCGCGCAGCCGCAGTCGCAATTCGTCTCCGACATCCATTGCGTCACCACCTGGTCACGCTTCGACAATCAGTGGCAGGGCCTTGCGACCCGCGATCTCTTGGCCGCCTGCGAGCCGCATGAGGATGCGCTTTTCGTGGTGCTGCATTGCTATGACGGCTACACCACCAATCTCGCACTGGAGGATTTTGCCGCCGAGGACGCGCTGCTCGCCCATAGCTGGTCAGGCAAACCGCTGACCGAGGAGCATGGCGGCCCGGTGCGGCTCGTGGTGCCGCATCTCTATTTCTGGAAAAGCGCCAAATGGCTGCAGGGGATCGAATTCCTCACGCGGGATGCGCCGGGCTATTGGGAGGTCCGCGGCTATCACAACCGCGGCGATCCCTGGAAGGAAGAACGTTACTCGGGTGATTAGCCATTGATGGCGCCATTCCTCGCCTCTCCCGCAGGGAGAGGTGAAGGAAAAAAGCGATGGAGGGTAGCCGTGCCGACTGAACGCTTCCAATTCGCAAGCTCGGAAGGACACCAGCTCGCCGCCGCGCTGGATACGCCTGACGGCGAGATCAACGCTTACGCGCTGTTTGCGCATTGCTTCACGTGCGGCAAGGACGTGCTGGCGGCCAAGCGCATTGCGGTCGCGCTTGCCGCCAAAGGCATCGCGGTGCTGCGCTTCGATTTTACGGGGCTCGGCTCCAGCGAAGGCGATTTCGCCAATTCGACCTTCTCCTCCAACGTCGTCGATCTCGTTCGTGCCGCCCATCATTTGCGCGAAACCCGGAAAGCGCCAGATCTCTTGATCGGCCACAGCCTCGGCGGCGCTGCGATCCTCGCCGCTGCCGCGCAGATCCCCGAGGCGAAGGCCATCGTCACCATCGCCGCGCCCTCCGATCCCGCCCACGTCACCCATTTGCTCAAGGACCGCGTCGAGGACATCCGCGAGCAAGGCGAAGTCGAGGTCTCGCTCGCCGGCCGGCCGTTCCGCATCAAGCGCGAATTCCTCGACGACATCGCCGAGCAGAATCTGCTGGCGCAGGTCGCGAAGCTGCACAAGGCGCTCTTGGTTATGCACGCACCGACCGACGACACGGTCGGCATCGAGAATGCCACCAAGCTGTTCATCGCGGCCAAGCACCCCAAGAGCTTCGTCTCGCTCGCCGACGCCGATCACCTCCTCACCGACAAGCGCGACACCACCTATGCCGCCGATGTCATCGCGGCGTGGTCCGAGCGCTATATCGGGCAAGCGGTGCGCGAGACCGCCGTTGATCTCACTGAGGCGCCGCGCCGTGTCGTGGTGCGCGAGACGCGCAACAGCAAATTCCAGCAGACCGTCACCGTCGGCCCGCACCGATTGCTGGCGGACGAACCGGCCGCAGTCGGCGGCGAGGACTCAGGCCCCGGCCCTTATGATCTCGTGCTCGCGGGACTTGGCGCCTGCACCTCGATGACGATGCGCCTGTACGCCGACCGCAAGGCGCTGCCGCTCGATCGTGTCACGGTGACGCTGACGCACAGCAAGATCTACGCCAAGGATTGCGAGGAGTGCGAGACGCGCGAAGGCATGCTCGACCAGATCGACCGTGTCATCAAGATCGAGGGCCCGTCGCTCGACGACGACCAGCGCAAGCGGCTGATGGAGATCGCCGACAAGTGCCCGGTGCACCGCACGCTGACGTCGGAGGTGCGGATCGTGACGAAGGCGGCGGATTGAGAATTCTTATACTGGTGGCCGCCGCACATTGGCGTCATTGCGAGCGAAGGGAAGCAATCCATCTCGCCACTTGCTGAGGCATGGATTGCTTCGTCGCTTCCGCTCCTCGCAATGACGGCATCAATCCATCACGGCCGCAGGATCACCCTGTCGCGCGACGAGCCGGCCACGGCGAGGAATGCGGCCTTCGCCTGCTCCAGCGGATAGATCGCGCTCGCCTTGATCGGAAAGGGCTTCAGGTTCGCGCTGGCGAAACCGGGGCCGAGTTCACGCAGCACCGCGCCGGTTGCGATCGACGACAGGCCCAGCGTGTCGATGCCGACATAGGTGTGCTGGCCGCGATAGAATTCGAGGATATTGAACTGCACGATGCGGTCGACAGCCGCGATCAGGATCTGCCGTCCGCGCAGCGCCAGCGATTTGTGCGCGGCCTGGAAATAGGGATCGCCAACCGTGTTGAAGACGATGTCGGCGCCCTTGCCACCGGTGAGCTCGCGCACGCGCGCCGCTACATCGGTGCTTGAGGCATCGATCATCTCGACCTTCGCGTTGCTGTGCCCTTCATAGGGCTCGCTCTTGCGCGCCACGCCGATGACACGCGCGCCTTGCCAGGTCGCGATCTGCACCGCGGCTTGCCCGACCTTGCCGTTGACGCCCAAGACCAGCACGGCCTCACCGGGCTTCGGCAGGCCGGCGCGGCGAAAGCCCTCGATCGCCGTGACGAACGGCACGCCGATGCCCGCGGCCTCCTCCCACGAAATGCCCTTCGGCTTCTCCACCACCGCCTCGGACTCGACCGCGAGATGCGTGGCATGCGTGCCGTCGCGGCGAATGCCGAGATCGCCGGACGAGCCGAACACCTCACGCCCGACCCACCCCTCGGGCCCGTCGATCACAAGGCCGGCATAGTCACGCCCCGGCGTGCGCGGAAACCCCGCGTAAGGCATCAGCCCGGTCGCGGCTTTCACATCGGAGGGATTGACGGCGGCAGCCTTGATCTCGATCAGCAGTTCGTTCGCCGCGCGTGACAGCGCATGCGTTTCCACGGTCGGCGCAAGCGCGGCAGGGTTATCGGCTTTGGCTAGCAGGCGAACGCAGCGGGCTTGGACTGTTTGGGTGCAGGGTGTCGGCATTGAGGTGTCGGTCCGTTAGGCGGGTTGGGTGGACGAGTGCGGCGATCTTCGTGCCGATAGCTGGCGCAGAGCCGCATAATCGCCGCGTATAAACGCCTCCTTCTTGGCCCTGCTCCATTTCTTGAGCTTGCGCTCATTCTCGATCGCGTCGGTGATGCGATCGAACCATTGCGAATAGACCAGCGTCACCGGTCGGCGCGTCGCGGTATAGCCGCCAACCGTTCCGGAATTATGCTGCGCTACTCTGATCTCGAGCGCGGTCCGCGTGATCCCGATGTAGAAACTCCCATCGGCACATCGGAGAATATAGAGAAACGCGCCCTCAGCCATATTCCATCTCCCCAATCCCCACTCTCACCCCTCATCCTGAGGAGCCGCAAAGCGGCGTCTCGAAGGATGTGGCCACCAACCGGGCCTCATGGTTCGAGACGGCGCTTGCGCGCCTCCTCACCATGAGGGGTGACGGCTACCCCCTCGGCCGCTTGTCGTAAACCCGTTTGGCCTTGCCGAGCGAGCGCTCGAGGGTTTCGGGGGCGACGGCTTGAACGCGTGCGGTGATGCCGATTGTGTTCTTGATGAAGATCGAGACTTTCTCGGCATGCGCGGCAAGGCCGCTGCCGTCCCAGCTTTCGGGGCGGGCTTCGGCGAGCACTGTCATCTCGTCCATGCGGCCTTCGCGCGAGAGTTCGATGATGAAATGGCCGCCGCACCAGTCGGTGGCGAGCAGCGCCTCCTCGATCTGGGTCGGGAACACGTTGACGCCGCGCAGGATGATCATGTCGTCTGAGCGTCCCGTGACTTTCTCCATCCGCCGCATGCCCGGCCGCGCGGTGCCCGGCAATAGGCGCGTCAGGTCACGGGTGCGGTACCGGATCACGGGGAAGGCTTCCTTGGTGAGCGAGGTGAAGACCAGTTCGCCCTTCTCGCCGTCAGGCAACACTTGCCCGGTCTCGGGATCGATCACTTCGGGATAGAAATGATCCTCCCAGATGTGTAAGCCGTCCTTGCTCTCCACGCATTCCTGCGCGACGCCCGGGCCGATCACCTCGGAAAGGCCGTAGATGTCGGTCGCGTCCATATCGAAGGCGTGCTCGATCTCCGTGCGCATCGCGTTGGTCCAGGGTTCGGCGCCGAAGATGCCGAACTTCAGCGACGATAGTCGCGGCTCGAGCCGCTGCCGCCGGAACTCGTCCAGGATCGCCAGCATGTAGCTCGGCGTCACCGTGATGATGTCGGGCCGGAAGTCGTTGATGAGCTGCACCTGACGTTCGGTCATGCCGCCGGAGACCGGCACCACGGTGCAGCCGAGCTGCTCGGCGCCGTAATGCACTCCGAGCCCGCCGGTGAACAGGCCATAGCCATAGGCATTGTGGATGATCATGCCGCGGCGGCCGCCGGCGGCACGGATCGAGCGCGCCATCACCTCCGACCAGATGTCGATATCGGCCTGCGTGTAGCCGACCACGATCGGCTTGCCAGTCGTGCCGGAGGAAGCGTGGATACGCACCAGCTTCTCGCGCGGCACCGCGAACATATTGAACGGATAGTTGTCGCGCAGGTCGGTCTTGGCCGTGAACGGGAATTTCGCGAGGTCGGACAGCTCGCGGAAATCGGACGGATGCACGCCGGCCGCATCGAAGGCGCGCTTGTAATGCGCGACGTTGTCATAGGCGTGCTGCAGCGACCACGCGAGCCGCTTGGTCTGCAGCGCCATGATCGCATCGCGCGAGGCGCCCTCGGCCTCGTCCATCTCAGCGCTGTAACCACTTCCCGTCGACTTGAGCTTTGGCATGGCCATGGCGCGTTTCCTTCGATCGTCTATTTTTGCTTGGTCTCGTTGTCCGCTGTCGGCAGCCAGGTGCCGCTGATCACACGCGAATGGCCGCGGAATTCGGCGATCACATCATCGCCTGCTGTGACGCGGACGTCATAGATTCCGGATCGCCCGCTGCGCGAGATCTCGCGCGCGGTGGCGATCAGGCGGTCGCCGAGCTTGCCGGGGCGAATGAAGGTGATGCTGCCTTGCGCGGCGACAACGCGTTCATTGTGGCTGTTGCAGGCGAAGGCGAACGCGGAATCGGCGAGCGTGAAGATGAAGCCGCCATGGGCGATGCGCTGGCCGTTGACCATGTGCGGCGCAATCGTCATCGCGAGCGTCGCCTGCCCCGGCTTGATCTCGACGATCTCCATGCCGAGACCCTTGCTGGCGTCGTCCTGCTTCCACATCGCCTCGGCGCAGGCGCGCGCAAGGTCTTCAGGCGAAAGCGTGGCCTTGACGTTCACGTTCAACTCCCTATCGCCGGGCCCGTTGAATGGACCTCTTGGCATTATTTGTGAGACGCACTGCCCTGCGTGTCAACGCGACTTAAAGCTCTATACGTGGTCGTAATCTACGACGACCTTGTCCGAGCATGGCCGGGCCTGGCAGGTCAGGATGAAGCCCGCCTGCAATTCCCAGGGCTCCAGCGAATAATTCAGCTCCATCTCCGCCTTGCCCTCGACGAGCTTGGCGCGGCAGGTCGAGCACATGCCGCCCTTGCAGGCGAAGGGCAGGTCGATACCGGCGCGCAGCGCCGCGTCGAGGATAGCTTCACCATCCGCTACCGGCACCTCGCGGCGCTTGCCGTCGATGATCAGCGAGGCCATCGCCTTCGGCGGCGCGCCCGGCTCCACGATCTTTTTCGGCCGCGGCTTGCCGCCGAACTCGGAGACGAAACGCTCGACGTGGATCTTGTCATCGCCGAGGCCAAGTTCACGGCAGGTTGCCTCGATCTCTTCGCTCATCCCGATCGGGCCGCAGATGAAGACGTGATCGACACTTGCGGCCGGCACCAGCGAGCGCAACAGCACCCTCACCTTCTCGCCATCGAGCCGGCCATGCAGGATCGGGATGTCCTGCTCTTCGCCCGAGATCACATGGAACAGCGAAAACCGCTGCATGAAGCGATCCTTCAATTCCTCCAGCTCTTCGAGGAACAGCATGCCTGAGGTCGAGCGATTGCCGTAGAACAGGAAGAAGCGGCTTTGCGGCTCGCACGCCAGCACGCCCTTGATGATCGACAGGATCGGCGTGATGCCGCTTCCCGCGGCAAAGCCGACATAGATCCGCGCCTCCTCCGGTGCCGGCGCAACGCCGAAGCGGCCGGTCGGCGTCATCACGTCGAGCTCGTCGCCCGTTTTGAGGTCTTCGGCGGCCCAGTTCGAAAACGCGCCGCCATCGACCTTTTTCACGGCGATGCGCAGCTCGCCATCATCGGGGCCGGAACAGATCGAATAGGATCGGCGCACTTCCTCGCCGTCCAGCATCGTGCGCAGGGTCAGGTATTGGCCGGGCGCAAAGCTATAATCGCTTGCGAGCTCCTTCGGGATCGCAAACGTCATCGATATCGCGTCCGCGGTCTCGCGGCGCAGGTCGTGGACGGCAAGGCGATGGAAGCGGGGTGCGAGCGACATGGTCAATGACACTTGAAATAATCGAACGGTTCGCGGCAGCTCCTGCAGCGCCACAGCGCCTTGCAGGAGGTCGAGCCGAATTCGGACAGAAGTTCGGTGTCTTCAGAACCGCATTGCGGACACGGCACCTGTTGCTGGCCGAACAGCGCGCGGCGCGAGCTGCCGGGCAGCGGCGGTACGATGCCGTACTCCTTCAGCTTGCGGCGGCCGTCCTCGCTCATCCAGTCGGTGGTCCAGGCCGGCGACAGCACAGTGCGGATTTTCGGGCCGCGAATGCCTTCGCGCTCCAGCGCTAGCTCGATCTCCAGCGCAATCATGTTCATGGCGGGGCAGCCGGAATAGGTCGGCGTGATCGCGACCTCGACCTGCCCGTCATGAACTGCGACATCGCGCAGCACGCCAAGATCGGCGATGGTCAGCACGGGTATCTCGGGATCGACCACCTGCGCAGCCACGTCCCAGGCGCGCCGGCGCAGATCGGCGTCGCTGATGACAGCGGTCACCATGTCGCCCCCGGAAACGTTCGCTGCAGCGACTGCAGTTCGCTGAGGAGATGGCCGAGATGCTCACTGTGCCGGCCGCTGCGGCCACCCTGCTGCATCCAATTGCTCTGGGGTAAGCGAAGCGTCGCCTCGTTCACCACAGCGGTGATCGTCTTCAGCCATTGCGGATGCAGCGGCGCCGGGTCGACTGCGATACCGGTGTCGATCAGGCCGCGCTCAGAGCCGTCGACGGCGAACATCTCGCCGGTGAAGGACCAGAGATCGTCGATCGCGGTCTGCGCATGGCGGTGGCTTTCCTCGGTGCCGTCGCCGAGGCGGATGATCCATTCCGACGAATGCCGGACATGATAGGCGCTCTCCTTCTCGGATTTCGCCGCGATTGCCGCGAGCGTCGCATCCTTCGACTGCATCATCGCGCGCCAGTAGAGATCGGCGAAGGCAGCATAAAAGAACTGTCGCACCATGGTGCGGGCGAAATCGCCGTTCGGCTGCTCGACCAGGAGGAGATTACGATACTGCCTGACGTCGCGCAGATAGGCGAACTTGTCCTCGTCGTTGTCCTTGCCCTCGACCTTGGCGGCGTAAGTATAAAGCTCGCGCGCCTGTCCGAGGAGGTCGAGCCCCATATTGGCAAGCGCCATGTCCTCTTCCAGCGTTGGCGCGTGTCCGCACCATTCCGACAGACGGTGGCCGAGGATCAGCGCATCGTCAGCGCGCCGCAGCGTGTGGAGCACGAGCGGCGTTTCGGAAATTTCAACATTTGCAACGGCCATGTCGATCTACCTGCATCCACTTGCGCTAACCTCATCCTGAGGAGCGCGGAGCGCGTCTCGAAGGATGGGCCGCGGGGCACCATCGGGGCCTCATGGTTCGAGACGCGCTTCGCGCTCCTCACCATGAGGGGAGAGAGTGAGTTACATATGTCCGACTTCCTCGGGCACATCGTAAAATGTCGGGTGCCGGTAAATCTTCGACTCCGCCGGCTCGAACATCATGCCCTTCTCGGCCGGGTCGGAGGCCGTGATCGCATTCGACGGCACCACCCAGATCGACAGGCCCTCGCCGCGGCGGGTGTAGATGTCGCGCGCGGCCTGCAGCGCGAGCGTGGCGTCGGCGGCATGCAGGGAGCCGACATGCTTGTGCGCAAGCCCGTTGCGGCTGCGGATGAAGACTTCCCAGAGCGGACTATTCGGCGTGGCCATCTCGGCCTCCTTTATTCGGCTGCCTGTGCGAACTGCCGGCGCTTGCGCTTCTCGGCGTAAGCAGCCGCCGCCTCGCGCACCCAGGCGCCCGCGTCATGCGCCTTGCGGCGCGCCGCGAGACGATCACGGTTGCAGGGGCCGTTGCCCGCGAGCACCTGCTTGAATTCGTCCCAGTCGATCGGGCCCGGCACCCACTGGCCGGCCTCGTCCTGCTTCATCTTGGGATCGGGAATGGTGAGGCCCAGGAACTGCGCCTGCGGCACGGTCGCATCGACGAATTTCTGCCGCAACTCGTCGTTGGAGAAACGCTTGATCTTCCATTTGGTCGAGGTGTCGCTGTGCTGGCTCACCTTGTCGGGCGGACCGAACATCATCAGGACCGGCCACCACCACCGGTTCAGCGCATCCTGCGCCATCGCCTTCTGCTCGTCGGTGCCCCGGCACAGCGTCAGCATGATCTCGAAGCCCTGGCGCTGATGGAACGACTCCTCCTTGCAAACGCGGATCATCGCCCGCGCGTAAGGGCCGTAGGAGCAGCGGCACAGCGGGATCTGGTTCATGATCGCCGCGCCGTCGACCAGCCAGCCGATGGTGCCGATGTCGGCCCAGGTCAGCGTCGGATAGTTGAAGATCGAGGAATACTTGGCCTTGCCCGTCAGCATCGCGTCGACGAGCTCTTCGCGCGAGGTGCCGAGCGTCTCGGCGGCGGCGTAGAGGTAGAGCCCGTGGCCGCATTCGTCCTGTACTTTTGCCAATAGCGCAGCCTTGCGGCGCAGTGTCGGCGCGCGCGTGATCCAGTTGCCCTCAGGCAGCATGCCGACGATTTCGGAATGCGCGTGCTGGGAAATCTGCCGCGTCAGCGTCTTGCGATAGGCCGCGGGCATCCAGTCGTTCGGCTCGATGCGATCGTCGGCATCGATGCGCGCCTGAAACGCGGCGGCGCGTGTAGTGTCCTCGACATTGCGGTCATCTGCGTCAGACGTATTCAGCGCCTGCGTGTACATGGCCGACCTCCCGAATTTTATTGTCCTTGATCTATATCAAAATTCCCATTCTTGCAAGCATTCTTGTAACATATTCAAGCGCCCTCGAAACGCCGGGAAAGTTCCACGCTGGGCTTCGGCAACGGCCCATCCTCGGTGGTCGCGTGCCGGTCAAGCCATTGTTCCGACAAGGCAAGCACGCCGCGATAGATTTCTCCGCAGAGATTCCGCGCTGCACTCCCGGGCCAATCCCTTGGCAACAGCGCCGTCGGCAGCAGCGGATCGCGCAGCACCACGCGGCGGTAGTAGTGGATCAGGAGGATGCGGGCGGTGAAAGCGTCGGCATCCGTGAGTTCCTCGCCGCGCGCAAGCCAGCCGCGCAGCGGCTCGAACGTCCTGATGAATTTCTGATAGGCATCCGCGGTGCGATCGAGCGGCCAGCTCTCGCTGAGCAGTCGCCGCCCGTTTTCATCTTCGGCCGAGACTTCCAGACGGATGGCGCTAGAGGCCTCATCGGGGATCGGCACGCCCGACGGCGCGACCCACACGCCCGGCAGCGGACTGCCAAAGCCGGCGTTCTTCAGCGCCTCGCGCGCGGCGTCGCGATTCTCGCCATTGCCGATCAGCAGCAATTCGAAACGCCCGGTCCAGTCCGACGGCGGCGGGTCGTAGATATGCCTGGTCGCGGTGTCGAAGGTTTGCCGCCCTCTCTCATTCAATCGGTAGAAGCTGTTGCGGCCGACCTTGTTGCGCTCGAGCCAGCCGTCGGCGGCGAGCCGCGACATCGCGGTTCGCACCACGCCGCCATCGATGTCGAGGAAGGCGAAGAAATCCAGGAGCGTGCCGAGCCACACGCAGCCGCCGCGCGGGACGATAGCATCGCCGAACACGGTGATGACGATGGAGCCGGTGCGCGACGGTTCGCGCTTCAACTGGTCGATGATGCGGTCAAGCGGCTGCGGCATGCGTCCACGCATACCGCGTTTCGCGCGGGTGCGACAACGTTGCTTGTGGTGGGCGGTGGGGCTTCATCCTTCGAGACGGCCGCTAGGCGGCCTCCTCAGGATGAGGTCTGGCGGAGGTGCAAGCTGTCAGACCCTCATGATGAGGAGCGCGGTACGCGCGTCTCCGGACGATGCTTCGCATCGCCTTGAGAACCATGAGGCCCGGAATCTACCGGTTCGGATCAGGATAAACCATGGCGCGCCAGCCGCTCCGATCGAACGGCGCCCACTCCCCTTCGCGCTGCGCCAGACGATCGGCGACGGCGTAGACGGCGGCGGGATGGTGGCCCATGCCGCAATGGCTGCTTTCGACCTCGATGCTTTCCGACATCGCCGAGGCCTGTTCGCGGCAGCCCTGCCAGGCGCAGATGCCATCGGTGCGGCTGAAGATCGCCGAGGTCGGCACCGGAGGCGCGCCGGCCAGCGATCCGCCGAAGCGTGGATCCTCTTCTTCGGCGCGGCGGCCGCTCGCGATCTCGTAGACGCGCCAGGCGTTGGTCGATTTCGGCCCGGCGGCGAATGGGCTGCCGAGCGTGATCACCTGGCGCACGCGCTCGGGCATCATCTTGGCGAGCTGGCGCGCATAGAGGCCGCCAAGGCTCCAGCCGACGAGCGAGACCTTGCGGCCATGGCTGTCGTTCATCTCCTGCACGAGATCGACCATCCCCTGCTGCACGCCCGTACGCAGGCCGAGATTGCGGCCCTGGCGCCAGCCGCTCACCGCATAACCCTTGCTGCTCAGGAACTCGCGCAATGGCCGTGTCGAGAGATCCGATGCGACCAGTCCCGGCAGCACCAGCACCGGATGACCATCGCCGCGCGGCGCGAGGCTCAACAGCGGCAGGGCGCCGAGGAAGGCGCCGAGTTCATGGATGGCGCGCCCTTCCAACAGCATCAGCGTCCTGGACGGCGGGCGAAGCGTCTCTGCGGCAAGGGACATGCTATCTCCTTCGCGCCGGCCTTCGCGTTGCAGCAGCCGGCCAATGGATCAACGGGCAATTAAAGCTAGGGAAACGGTCCTGTTCTTTCAAGCGAACCAGATCACACAGATCACAACAAAAAGCGCCCGCGTGCCCGATCGGTCACACCAGCCGCAGCAGGTATTCGATGGTGTACAGGATCAATCCGGCAAGGCCGCCGATCAGCGAGCCGTTGAAGCGGATATATTGCAGGTCCCTGCCGACATTGATCTCGAGCAGAGAGATCAATTGCTGCATGTCCCAGGCCTTCATCTGATCGGCGATGAAGGTCGAAACGCCGCTCTTCTGGTCGGCGACCACGGTCCGGAGGATCGCGACCAATCCCTCGTTGATCTCGGCGCGCAACTCGGCGTCGCCGGCCAGCGCCTCGCCCGCCTCCACGAACATCCTGGCCAGATACTGCTGCAGCACCTGCGTCTCTCCCGAGGCGCTGCGCTCGATGAAGTCCTTCAGGTTCGACCAGATGTTGCGCGCGAGGCCTCCCAGCTCCGGCCTCGCCAACAGATCGCGCTTCAATCGGTTGATGCGATCGGCAAAAGCGCGATCGCTGCCGAGCCGCTCGACGAACGACAGCAGCATGCGGTCGAACTCGCCGCGGAACGGATGCTTCGGATCGTCGCGGACCTCCTCGAAGAATTTCGTCGCGGACGCGATGATCCGGTTCACGACAAATTTGTCGGCGCGGTAGAGTCTCAAGAGCGTCGGCATTTCCGCGCGGACCTTGTCGCGGATGACAGCCATGGTCTCCTTCGTCGTCAGCGTCTGGTGCAGGACGCGCAGGATGTCGTCGAGCAGGCCCTCGTGCTTTCCCTCCTGCACAAAGCCGCGTAGCGTGCCGGCGGCAAGCGGCGCCAGATCGATCGCCAGCAGTTGCGCGGTGACACGGCGGCTGACGAACTTCATCAACCCCGAATTCTCCGTCGCCGAAAACGCCTCCGGCAAAAGGCCCAGCACGAAGCGGGCGAGATCGGTCGAGCGCTTGCGGTCGCGCAGCCAGTCGGCGATGAAGGCGCCGAAATCGATCTCGCGCAGCTTGGCCTCCACCGGCCCTGCTTCGAGGAAATTCTTCTCGATGAATTCGCCGAGCTTCTCGGCGATGCGGCCCTGATTGCTCTGGATGATCGCGGTGTGCGGGATCGGCAATCCCAGGGGACGCTTGAACAAGGCGACCACCGCATACCAGTCGGCGAGCCCGCCGATCGTGGCAGCCTCTGCAAACGCCGCGATGAAGCCGAAGACGGGATGCACGGGCAACAGCGCTTTCGCGACGAGGAACAGCACGAACGTCGCAGCTAACACCCCGGTCGCCAGCCACTTCACGCGCCGCAACTCCGCCGCGCGGATCGCGTCGGCGGGAGTGGCGATGGTGAAGGTGGCGGGAAGGGTCATGACGCTTTCGCGCAAAGATTCATGTCGAGACACAGTAGCCGTCATTGCGAGCGAAGCGAAGCAATCCATGTCTCAACGCGGGAGAGATGGATTGCTTCGTCGCTACCGCTCCTCGCAATGACGGAGAGCGCAACATCGACGATGTATGGAAACGGAACTCAAAAAAGAAGGCCCGCAACCGGCGGGCCCTTCGGAAAACCAAAGTTGGTAGGCTTGACGCAATCAGGCGGTCTTGGTGTAGACCTTGGCGAAATTGTCCTGCGCGGACTTCGCACCTTCGGTGACGAGCTTGCCGACATATTCGGTCGCAGCCTTGGTCCGCGAGACGAACACTTCGCCGCGCGCACGCACCAGGTCCGACTGGATCTGCACCGCTTCGTTCAGCGACTTGGCGGAAGCCAGCTTGTCGATACCGTTGAAGAACGCTTCCGCGTCCTGATAGAACGCCTCCTGGATATTGCGGCTGATCTTGGCGGCCTCGGAAACCGAACCGGCAACGGCGGATTCGATCACGGCGGTCACCTTCTCCGAGCCGGCGTGCAGGTCGGCGGCACGAACCTTGGCGGTCTCGGCCTGCTTCTTCACGAACTCACGGGCGGCTTCCGGCACTTCCAGGTTCTGCAGCTTGTTGAAAGCTTCAGTCACAGGCGCAAAGGCCTGCTTGACGCTATCAAACACGGAATTGGTCTCGGTGGTCATAGGGTCTCTCCATCCTCGGTTAGAGCTATGGGCTCACCCCGTCCAAATCTGGCCCAGGGCGTCATCCTTATGCCATGGTTAATGGTGCATCGCAATATCCATGTTGCGATGCAATATCACAAATCCGTGAACGGTCATAATGTCAGGCGATCTGCACGTCCGGCGGGCGGCAGGCTGGTCAAACCTGCGGCTCGACCGCCCCCGGCAGGCCGTAGGCCTCCATCTGTGCCCGAACCTGCGCCACATTGTGCCCGAGCACGACGATGTCATGGGTCGCGCCGGCGGCATCCCGGACGTGGTCTCGCAGCAGCGCCTCGGCCCGGAAGCCGAGGCCCTCGAACAAAGCAATCGCGCCCCGTTGGTCGACCGTCATCTGTACCGAGAGCTTCTCGAGGCCAGCGCTGAGCGCAATGGCAAAAGTCTCCTGCGACAGCGCCCGCCCCACACCCTGCCCGCGGACGTCCAAGGATACCACCATCCGGATCTCACCGACATGGGGCGACCAGGAGTGGCGGTCGCGCACCAGCGTGCCGCAACCGACCACAAGGCCATCCCTCAGCGCAAGCAGGCTCACGATGTCGCCGCGGTCGATCTCGTTGAGCCACGCCGAAAGCACCTTCGGTTCGCTGATATTGCGCGGCAGGAACAGCAAATCATGCGTCGGCAGCTTTTGCGCGAAAGCCAGCACCGCGGCTTCATCGGCGCGCGACATCAGGCGGAATTCGATCTCGCCGGCCTCGGTCTTGACGCGCTGTGGATCGGAACGTGTCTCACTCATGTCGATCGCATCCCCAGCCAGGAATCCAGTTTCGGCCACAGCCGCTTGATCGCATTGGCGCCGGCAACGAGGCTGACATGGCCACCTTTGAGGACCACCTCCTCCTTGTCGGTCGAGCCGACTTTCGCGATCAGGTGTTGCGCCGCCTCATAAGGCACGATGTGATCATGCTCGGCGACCGCGTGCAGGATCGGCACCTTGACGTTCGCAAGCTTCGCCGCGCGCCCGCCGACCGACATGGCGTCGTTATAGAGCTTGTTGTCCCACATCAGGTCCTTGGTGATGGTCCGGAAATAGTCACCGGCGAGCGGCAGCGTGTCGGTCGCCCAGCGGTCGAACATCCGGTACGACTTCACGAACTCGTCGTTCCAGATGTTGTCCCAGAGCTGCACCTGGCTTGCCGCGCGCGAGGCCGGCCGCAGCATCTCGAACGACGACAGGATCAGTTCGGGCGGCATGTTGCCGACGCTGTCGATCAGGCGGTCGACGTCGAAATAGCGCCGGTCGGAGAAGTTCGAGAACAGCGTCATCTCGCGGAAGTCGATCGGCGTGGTGAAGCAGATCAAATTCTTCATCGGCCCGTCGTGGAAGATCGAGCCATAAAGCAGCGACAGCACGCCGCCGAAGCAATAACCGATGACGGAGACATCGGTCTCGCCGGAATCCTGCTGCACCCGGCGGACACAGTCCGGAATGAAGTCGAGGACGTAGTCCTCCATCCTGAGATTCTTCTCTTCCGGTTTCGGCGCGGTCCAGTCGAGCATGTAGACGTCGTAGCCACGCTTGAGCAGGAATTCGATGAAGCTCTGTCCCGGCACCATGTCGAGGATATAGCCGCGATTGGTCGTGGCCATCACGATCAGGACCGGCACGCGGTAGATTTCGTCCGCCAGCGGTCGGTAGTGGTAGAGCTGCATGGTTCCGCGGCTGGCCAGCACGTCCTTTGGCGTGGAGCCGAGCGCAGGGCCGGAGGTCGACAGATATTCGACGCCCTTGATGCTGCGCTGGATCGCGCGCTGCACCTCAGACTGAATGCGCTCCGCGATCGACGCTGCATCGATCCCCAAGGACGCATCCATTGAAGGCGCGTTCATTTTTGCGCTTTCTCCGCAGGCGGACGTTTGGTACGCGGCGGCCGCGGCTTGCTGGCTGTCGCGCTTTCCGCATTGCCTGCGCTGCGGTTCATCTGGTTGAGCATCGCCTTGATCTCGTTGAGCTGGCCCTCGATCGATTGCAGGCGCTCGGCCATGCCGACGAGCTGCGCCCGGCTCGGCAGGTTCATGCTCACGAGATACTTCTCCATGAACTCGACGAACTGCTTCTGCGCACCGGCCGCGACGCCGCCGGCCTGGTTCACCAGCCGGCTGAATTCCGGCGTTCCCATTGCCTTGTTGGCGAAGGAATTGAATCCCTTTTCCATCTCGCCGATCATCGTCTGCCAGATAACGGCGGGATCGTTGCCCTTGTCGGCCATTGGCGCTCTCCCAAATGGTTACGAGCGCTTGCCACGCCTCTCTTTGCTCTCCATACCACACCGTTGCAGGCAGCCGGTCAACCCAAGTTGACATTGGACGCCGCGCCAGAAAGCTTCTGCGCCGCGGCAAAGCGTGGCATAGAGTGGTTGCTCGAGAACCCAGCCGAGGACGCCCCGTGACCACCCTCGCCCACCGGCCGCCGCAGATGATCCGCGCCAATGGCATCGACATCTGCTACGAGATCTTTGGCGACGAGAGCGCCGAACCGATGCTGCTGATCATGGGGCTCGGCGCCCAGATGATCCATTGGGACGACGAATTCTGCGAACAGCTTGCCGCGCGCGGCTTTCGCGTGATCCGCTTCGACAACCGCGACATCGGCCAATCCGGCAAGCTCACAGGCGGCAAGCGGCTGACGGCGTTCGAAATGCTGAGACTGCGTCTGTTCGGGATCCCCGTCGCCGCACCCTACAGACTGATCGACATGGCCAAGGACACCGTCGGCCTGATGGATGGGCTCGGGCTGAAGTCAGCGCATCTGGTCGGCGCCTCCATGGGCGGCATGATCGCGCAGGAAGTCGCGATCTCCTTTCCGCAGGCGGTGCGCTCGCTCACCTCGATCATGTCGACGACAGGCAATCCGAAGATCCCGCCGCCGACTCGCGAGGCCGGCGCGGTACTGATGGCGCCGCCGCCAAGGACGAAGGACGAATTTGTCGAGCGCTTCGCCAAGACCTGGAAGATCCTGCGCGTCGGTTCCTTCCCGGAGGACGAGGCGCTCGATCGTTCGCGGGCGCTGCGCACCTATGAACGCGGCCTCAATCCCGCCGGCGTCGGCCGCCAGCTCCGCGCCATTCTCGCCTCCGGTAGCCGCAAGCAACGCCTGAGCGCGGTGAAAGCGCCGACGCTCGTCATCCACGGCACCGTCGATCCGCTGGTGCACCCGGCCGGCGGCAAGGACACCGCGGCGTCGATCCCGGGCGCTAAGCTCCTGATGATCGACGGCATGGGTCACGCATTGCCGATCCCGATGTGGCCGGAGATCATCGACGCCATCGACCAGCACGCACATGGGGCTGCGGCAAAGGCGGCGTGACGTCGAATTGTCGGTACCGACCAAGCTGCGTAGGGTGGGCAAACCGAAGCGTGCCCACCGTCCAGCATTCTACTCGCAATGGTGGGCACGCTTCGCTTTGCCCACCCTACAATTTGTGGGCTATCCGCCTGCCCAGACGTCGAGCACGTAGCGGTTCTTCGCGCCGAGGTCCTCGATCCAGCGCGTGGCCGCGTCGGCATTGTCACCGTTGTGCTCGCGATGGATCGACATCAAGGTCGCCTTGACGTCCGGCTCCATTTTGCTGCCGTCGCCGCAGACATAGATGATCGCGCCCTTCCCGATCAGGTCCCAGACGCGGTTCTTCTGCGCGGCAACCAGGTCCTGCACGTAGGTCTTGGAGCCGTTGAGGCGCGAGAACGCGGTGTGCAGCTCAGTGACACCATCGGCCGCGAACGCCTTCAGCTCATCGGCATAGATGAAATCCTGATCGGGATGGCGGCAGCCGAAGAACAGCATTGCCGGCCCGAGATTGGCGCCTTGCGACTTCCGATGCGCGCGCTCCTGCAGGAAGCCGCGGAACGGCGCCAGGCCCGTGCCGGGGCCGATCATGATCAGCGGCACCGACGCATCGTCCGGCAACCGGAAGCCGGCCTTGGTCTCGCGCACGGTGGCATAAATGGTGTCGCCGACGCGGCGGCCGGAAAGATAGTTCGAGCAGATACCCTTGTAGATGCCGCGGCCCGAACTTGCCGGCGCCTCCACCACGCCGACAGTGACGCTGCAGCGCGCGGGATCGCCTGACGGCGAGGACGAGATCGAATAGTAACGCGGCGCCAGCAGCGACAGCATTTCGAGATAGATGTGGAACGGCAATTCGCAGGCCGGATGTTCCTCCAGGAGATCGAACACCGATTTGCACTTGCGCATCACCTCGCTGCGGTAACGTTCACCGGATGCATCGTCGTCGCCGACATAGGCGAGCAGCTTCGGCTTCGTGATCGGGCAGCGCGTATGCTCGGCCATGACCTGGATCTGCTTGCGGGTCGCGACCTGCTGCAGCTCCACGAACTCGGTGAGCAGTCGCCCGACCGATATCGCATCGCCGACCGGTAGTTGCGCGCGGCGGCCTTCCGTCACCTGCAGCCTGATCTGGTCCGCGGGCAGGAAGCCGAAGCGGCGCGCGACCTGGTCCACCAGCGTCGGATCGTTGCGCGGCACCACGCTCAAGTGATCGCCGACGCGGTAGGTGATGCCGGGCGGTAGCTGCACCTCGATGTGCCGCGTCGAACGCTCGGACGGATTGGCGCCGGACTTGTTCTGCAATTCCGCATTTTCCAGCACCTTCATCGCCACCGCGCCGCCTTGCGCGACGATGGTGTTGACCGAGGTCGGCGCCACCGGCTCGACCGCATAGAGCGGCTCGTCCTCTGGCGTGCGGGTGAAGTTCCAATCGATCCCGAATTCCTTGGTCGCGACCTGCGCGGCGGCCGGAAACCATTTCTGGAACTGACCGTCGAGATCCGCCCTAGCGTCGCCCTCGCCGCGCGGATAGACGGCGCGGGCGCCGTGGGCGGTGAGCTGCTCGTCGATCAACCGCGGCACCGACTGGTACGTCGCCGCCCAATCGCTGTTGCCGCAGCCGAACACCGCGTAGCGCACGCCGGCAAACGCGTCCTTCGGCAGATCGCTGCCGAGCCATTTGACGAACTCCGTCGCGTTGTCCGGCGGCGCGCCATTGTAGGAGGCGCAGATGATCAGGACGCCGCCTTCCTTCGGCAGCTTGCCGACATAGTCGTCGAGCGGACCGAGCCTGGTGTCGAAGCCATTGACCTCGGCGAGATCGGCCATCCGCGTCGCCAGTTCCTCGGCCGAGCCGAGGTTGGAGCCATAGAGCACCAGCATCGGCGTGTTGTGCCCAAGGCGCGGTTTCGGCCGCGGCGCCCTTGGCGCGGCCGACGCTGCCGCGGCCACTCCAGCGAAGGCGCCGCGTTCCCTGTCCTCGCGCGGTCGCACCTTGATCTTGAACCCTTCGGGCTTGATCGTCAGGGTTTCCTTCAGATGCATCTGGTAGCGATGCACGTCGATCAGCTTGAAGCGCTGCAGGATCATGCCGAGCGCGAGCGCCGCCTCATGCATCGCGAAGCCGCGGCCGATGCAGGCGCGCTGGCCGTTGCCGAACGGCTTCCAGGCATTGATCGGCCGCTTGGCCTCGGCCTCGCGGCTGAAATTCTCGGGATCGAAGACGTCCGGATGCGGACCCCAGACCCTGGGATCGCGGTGCAGCACCATCACGAGGACAGTGATGAAGGTATTCTTCTTCAGCTTGTACTTGCCGCCGATGGTCTCATCCTGCAGCGGTGCGATGCCATAGGCCGGCGCCGGCGGCCATAGCCGCAGCGCCTCTTTCAGGACTTGCGTGATGTAGGTGAGCTGGGTGACCTGCTGATAGGTCGGCTTGGCGTTGATATCGGGGCCGAGCACGCGGTCGACCTCTTCATAGGCCTTCTTCAGCACCTCGGGGTGTTTCAACAGCGCATAGATCGTGCTCGACAGCAGGCCGCTCGTGGTCTCATGGCCCGCGATCAGGAATGTGTTGATCTGGTAGCGGATGTTGACATCGTCGAGCTGCTCGCCGGTGACGCGGTCGACGCCGGTCATCATCGCGGCCAGCATGTCCTTCTGGCCCTCGCCGGCATCGTCCTGGCTCCGCCTGCGCTCGGCGATGATCTCGTCGACCATCCTGTTCATGAAGGCGACGTCCTCAGTGAGCGCCTTGCGCCGCTTCTGCATCCACAGCCGTTCGAGCGGCAGGCCGCGGGTCATCATGATGGTCTCGAGCGAGCGCACCAGCGACTCCACGAAGGGATGGTAGTCGCGGCGATAGAACGAATTGAAGCGGTAGTCGAAGCCGCAGAGCCCGATGGTGTCGAGCGTCAACGCCGTCATGTCGTGGACGACGTCGATCTCCTCGTCGGCGTTGAGCCGCTCCCATTTCTTCACGAGCTGCTCGGCGATATCGACCATGCTCGGATGATAGGACTGCATGGCACGGTTGCCGAACGGCTGCAGCAGGATGTTGTGCGCCTTGCTCCAGTTCGGCTCCTTGGTGTCGGCGGTGAACAGGCCATCGCCGCCGACCGCGCGCACGCGCCGCAGCGAGCCGCGCACCGCCTTGTCGAAGCGTTTTTCGTCGGAGAGCTCGTCGACCAGATCGTGGCCGGAGACGATCACGAGCGGGGCGCCCATCATGTCGAGCCAGTAGATCGGTCCGAGCTCCTTGGCGAGCCGCACCAGATGCTGCACCGGCGCGGCCGAATCCAGCGACAGCATGTTGCCGACCACGGGCATGGTCGGCGGATGCGGGATCGGACTCAGTCGGTTGCCGGATGCCATGTGGGGAATGTCTCCTGCCCTAGCTCAGCTCACATCATCATTGCGAAGAGCTAAGCGACGAAGCAATACGTCTCGCACCAATCTCTCCCCTCGTCATTCCGGGATGCGCCTCTTGGCGCAGGCCCGGAATCCATTACGCCTCATCGCATGCGGCCCGATGGATTCCGGGCTCGCGCTTCGCGCGCCCCGGAATGACGATCGGAGTTGCTTGATGCGCACCCCTCACCCAAACCGCCTTCTACGCCATTCGATCAACTTGGCGCTGACTTCTTCCGGCTTCTCCTGCTGCGTCCAATGGCCGCTGTCCCTGACCAGATATTTCTCGAGATCTGGAATCAGCTTCTCCATTCCATCGGCCGACGACGGCGGCAGCACCGCGTCGTTCTCGGCCATGATCATCAGCGACGGCACCCGCACGGTGTGATCGAGCCCTTCGGAGCGTTGCCAGTTGCGCGACATGTTGCGGTACCAATTGATGCCGCCGGTGAAGCCGGTCTTGGTGAAGGCATCGACGAACACCTGCTTCTCTTCCGGCGACAGGATCGGTGTGCGCGGATCGTGCGCGGCATCGTAATTCGCGATCATCTGCGGGAAAGCCAGGTTGAGCCGCGGCGATGCGCCGACGCCGGCCACGACCTCTTCCGCCGGAGCGTCGGGCCGCCGCGCCGGCTTGCGCATGAAGGCATCAAAGGTCTGCTCGACCCGGCTGCCGAAAATCTTGTCCGGCTCGTGCGCGGGGTCCTGGAACTGGACGATATACATCTGCTCGCCGAACCGCTTGCGCAAAAGTTCGATCGGATCGGCCCAGGCACGGTTGGTATGCGGGGTATTGATGCCGACCACGCCGGCGACACGGTCAGGATGCCGAAGCGGCATCTGCCAGACGACGAAGCCGCCCCAGTCATGGCCGACGAAGATGGCCTTCTCGATTCCGAGATGATCGAGCAGGCCAATGAGATCGGCGGTCAGTTGCTCGATATCATAGGCCTCGACCGGCTCCGGCCGGTCGGTTACGCCATAGCCGCGCTGGTCCGGCGCGATCACGCGGATGCCGGCTTCGCTCAGCGCCTTGATCTGGTGGCGCCAGGAGAAGGCGAGCTCCGGCCAGCCGTGGCAGAGCACCATCGGCGGCTTGTCGGTCTTGGGTCCGGCTTCATAGAAGCCCATGCGGATGCTGTTGGTCTGGGCGAATTGCAGCGGGGGCATTTCCATCATCGAGACAATCCTTATTCAGCGGCGCTCTTGGTCTCGGCTGGCGGCGGCACGAACGCCGCCTCCAGCGCCTCGAATTCGGGTGGCAGCATGTCGCACAAAACCTGCACATGCGGAATGATGTTGGCACCGGCGACGAAACCGAAATCGAGCTGGTCGCGATAGCTCTGCACGGTGATGTTGAGTGCAAGGCCGTGGGTCGCGATCGACACCGGGAAAATATGCAGCAGTTCCGCGCCGGCGGCGTAGAGCGTCTGTCTTGGCCCCGGCACATTGGAGACGGTGATGTTCGCCGCCGGCGGCAGCACGTTCGATAGGTCCGAGCGGCTGTAGAGCAGCGCCAGGATCTGCACCAGGATCGGCGCGCCCAGCATCGAGACATTGGAGACCTGCGGCATGAAGGCCCGCAGCGGATGCGACATCTCCTTCGCCTTGGTGGATTGCGCGATGATCGCCTCCAGCCGCGCCTTGGGATCCTCGATGTTGGTCGCGATCGAGCAGATCATGCCGAACACCTGGTTGTTCGACTCGGTATTGCCCTCCTCGCGCAGTGAGATCGGCACCGCCGCCGTCAGCGACTTGTTCGGCAGTGCGCCCTGGCTGATCAAATGGCGGCGCACCACGCCGGAGGCGAGCGCCAGCACCACGTCGTTGAGCTTGCCGCCCGCCGCCTTTGCCACCGCCTTGGCGCGCGACAGCGAGACCGACGTGCCGGCGAAGCTGCGCTCCGAGGAGATCGCCTTGTTCAGGATGGTCGGCGGCGACACCATGCTGGCGAGGCTTTCGCGCGATTTCGGATCCGAGACCTTTGTCATGACCTCCGACACGCTTTTCAGCATCGCCGGCACGCTGCTTGCGAATTTGATCGCGTTCTCGATCTGGAACATGGCGTTGTCGAACAGGATCGAGCCCAGATCGCTCTTGCCCGAGCGCGGCAGCTCGATCGTCCTTGGCGGCGCCGCGGCATCGAACGGCTGGGTCCAGAGCTGCTGATAGGAATCGATCAGGTTTGGCCGCGATGTCGCGTGGCTCTTGCGCGACCTTCCGCGCGGTCGGCGGGTCGACCTTCCTCGGGATCGGCGAGATGTCGTAGATCATGCTGGTGAGCGCAGCACCCGCGCCGCCGTCGATGCAAGCATGATGCATCTTGGAATAGAGACCGATCTCGTTGTTCTGCATGCCCTCGAAGACGTAGAACTCCCACAGCGGCCGGGCGCGATTCAAGAGCTTGGCATGGATCCAGCCGACGAGGCGCTCCAGCGTGGCGCGGTCATGCGGCGCCGGCAGGCTGCCGCGGAAGATGTGGCGGTCGATGTCGAACTGGTCGTCCTCCACCCAGGAAGGGTGGTCGATGTCGAGCGGCGCTTTTTCCAGGCGCGATTTCAGGATCGGCGCGATGTGCAGTCGCGAGGCGATCATCGCCTTGAAGTCTTCGAAGAAGTCGCCCTTGTAGTCGTCGGGCAATCGGAAGATCGCCATGCTCCCGACATGCATCGGCATTTCCGGCGTTTCCAGATAGAGAAACGACGCGTCCAGCGACGACAGTTTCTTGGCGTCAGCCATGGCTCCCTCCCGGTGATTGTCGTGCGGCGCCTTGATGGCGCTCTCATTCGGACGGCCGCTTGCTGCGGCGTCGATCAGGATTGTGCCTGTTCCGAGGGTGGATAGGCAATGGCAAAGGGGCCGGACCGATCAAAATGCCTGAACTCGCCCTCCGCCTGCGCCAGGCGGTCGGCGACCGCCCAGAGCGCCGCGGGATTAACGCCGAGCCCGATATGGCTTGCGAGCAGCACCTCGATATTTTCGGCCGTTGCCGACGGGCGCTGCACGCTGGTTCGCCAGTTCACGATGCCGTCGGTGCGCGAGTAGATCGAGGTGGTCGGCACCGGCATGTCGCCGGCGATCGCCTGCCGGACCTCGGGGATGTCATCGACGCTCTCACCCGTCAACGCCTCGTAGAGCCGCGTCGCGTTGGTGGCGCGGATATCGCCGGCAAAGGGGCTGGCGAGCGTGATGACGGAGCGCACCATCTTCGGCGCGTTCAGCGCCAAGTCACGCGCATAGACGCCGCCAAGGCTCCAGCCGACGATGCTCACCTTGCGCCCGGTGGAGTCGCTGATCCGCTGCAACAGATCGCGCAGCGACGCGCGCATCCGCCTGAGGCCGCCGACATTGCGGCCCAGGCTCCAGGCATAGGTGTCATAGCCGAGCGCCTTCAGGTACCGCCGCATCGGCGCCATCGACAGGTCGCTCGCCAGGAAACCCGGCAGCGTCAGCACCGGATGGCCGTCCCCTTTCGGCGCGCGCATCAAGAGCGGCAGCAGCAGGAGGCTCGAATTGAACTCGAACAGGCCCCTGCCCTCGGCCAGCATCAGACAGATGTTCGGTGGACGCAGCCGGCGTTCGCTCTCCTCACGGCTGCCATCCACGGCCGTCATCTATTTCCTGTCCTTCTTCGAGGTGCTGCCGAGGCCGGCCATCGCCACGAACATGTCCTGGAAACGCTCGGCCAGTTTGGGATCGAGCCAGCTCTGCATCAAAGCTTCCGGCGAGACTTTCTCGATGTTCGAGGTCATCTGCTGCTGCAGCTTTTCCATGACCGCCGTCTGCATCGGCGCGACATCCGGCAGGCCGAAGAACTGCCGGGCTTCGAGCGGCGTGCAATCTATTTCGACGTTGACCTTCATGACCGCTCCTCAATGCAGTTGACGCATGACCCGGGAATCGATTCTTCGAACGGATCATGCCGTGGTGCAGTATCGCCGCGAGAGGGCTCGTCGCGCAAGCGGGACGATGGTGGCAGGCGGCAGGCATCGCCCGCTAGGGTCAACCAAAGCGCTCCACCGCAAACGGGTTCGCATCCGCAAACGGCGTCTCGCCGGTCATCATCTCCGCAAGCAGCCGGCCGCTCACGGGCCCGAGCGTCAGCCCGTGGTGCTGATGGCCGAAATCGAACCAGAGCCCGGGGTGGCGCGGCGCCTTGCCGATCACCGGCAGCATGTCGGGCAGGCAGGGCCGTGCGCCCTTCCAGGGCTTGGCCTCGACGGGATCGCCGAGCGGGAACAGGTTGCGCGCCCGCGGCACTGCCCGCTCGACCTGCACCGGGGACGCCGGTGCGTCGCGATGGGCGAACTCGACGCCGGTGGTCAGCCGGATGCCGCGGTTCATCGGCGCCAGACAATAACCGAGATCGGAATCGAGCACAGGATGATTGAGCATGGCGTTGCCGCCCGGCTTCAGATGCAAATGATAGCCGCGCTTGACCTGAAGCGGGATCGAATAGCCGAGCGGGCCGAATACCTGGTCGGACCACGGGCCCATCGCGACCACCACCTCGCGGGCAGTCACACTGCCCTCGCTGATTGCCACGCGCCATCGTCCGCCGGATTGTTCGAGCGTGCGGGCGTCGCCGACAAAGAAGCGGCCGCCCCTGCGGCCGAACAGCGCGGCATAGGCCTTTGCCAACCCGCCGGGATCGGCGACCGAGCCCGGCGCCGGCGAATATACTGCGCCAGCGAAGTCACCCGACAGGTTCGGCTCGCGCGCGGCGATGCCCTTGGCATCGAGGACTTCGTTGGTGACGCCATATTGCTTCGCACGCTCAGTATCGCGCACGGCCTTGGCGAAGGTCGCTTTGCTGCGATAGAGTTTGATCCAGCCGGTCTTGCGCAGCAATTCCGGGACGTCGGCTTCTGCAATCAACGCGTCGTGCTCGATCAGGCTCTGCCGGATCAGCGGCATCTCGGCGAGCGCGCTGTGCAACGCACCCTCAGCCGAGGAGGCAAAATAATAGCGCGCGAGCCATGGCAGGAAGATCGGCAGGTCGGCGACGCGGTAGCGCACCTGCGGCGCGCGGTTCAGCGCATAGCGGAGGAGCTCGCCGAAATCCCGCGGGAACATGTAAGGAAAAACCGAGGCGCATTCGATGATGCCGGTGTTGCCGTAACTCGTCTCCTCGCCAGCGGCATCGTGCCGGTCGACGAGGACGACATCGCGGCCTCGTTTTTGCAGATGCAAGGCGGCACCGACACCGACCATGCCAGCCCCCAGGACAATGACGTCGGCCCTCAGTTCCGCCATCCTTACTCCGAAAGTTCAATGTCACGCGCACGCCCGACCAGCGAGCGTCAAGCTAATCATTGCGGCACGGCTGCGCAAACTCATCTCATCTTCTACGGGAAATCGCGCTTGCGCACCCGGTAAACTTTGGCAACATTGGCATGCAATATCCTACCAACAGCGCGCATCGCGGGACCAAGTCGGGGAACAGGTTCAAATGTCGGTACGTCATCATCTGCTTGCGGCAATAAGTCTTGCCATCGTTGCGACGACGACACCTGTTTCGGCCCAGACGCTGCGCTACGCCAATCAGGGCGATCTCAAATCGCTGGATCCGCATACGCTGAACGAGACGACCACCCATGCCCATCTCGGCCAGGTCTATGAAGGTCTCACCGCGCGCGACAAGGATCTGAAGATCATCCCGGCGCTCGCCGAAAGCTGGGAGACGCCGGAGCCGACCCGTTGGCGCTTTCATCTGCGCAAGAACGTGAAATTCCAGAACGGCGATCCCTTCACCGCCGACGACGTGGTGTTTTCTGCCGACCGCGTCCGCGCCAAGGGCTCTAATCTGCAGACCCGCATTCCCGCCGATGCCAAGGTCGTCAAGGTCGATGACTACACTGTCGATTTCATCCTGACATCGCCCAATCCCATCCTGAATTCGCAATGGGATACCTGGTACATCATGGACAAGAAGTGGGCTGAGGCGAACAACGCCACGCAGCCCACGCCGGCATCCGCGACCACGCCGAGCTTTGCCTCTCTCAACGCCAACGGCACCGGGCCTTTCATGATCGAAAGCCATCAGCCCGGCGTGAAGACGGTGTTCAAGGTCAATCCGAACTGGTGGCAGAAGCCCGAACACAATTTGAAGGAAATTGTCTTCACCCCGATCGCCTCCGATGCGACCCGCGTCGCCGCGCTGCTCTCGGGCGAGGTCGACATCATCGAGCCGGTTCCGATCCAGGACATCTCGCGCGTCGACTCGAGCCCGAACGCGCAGGTGCTGAAGGGTCCGGAGATCCGCACCATCTTCCTCGGCATGGACCAGACCCGCGATGAACTGCTCTACTCCAACATCAAGGGCAAGAACCCGTTCAAGGACATCCGCGTCCGCGAGGCCTTCTACAAGGCGATCGATATCGAACTGATCAAGAACCGCGTGATGCGCGGGCTGTCGACGCCGTCGGCGCTGATGGTCGCGCCGCAACTGTTCGCGCTGTCGAAGGATTTCACCCGTCCGAAATTCGATCCCGACGGCGCCAAGAAGCTCCTGACGGAAGCCGGCTATCCCGACGGCTTCGAAGTCACCATGGATTGCCCGAACGACCGCTATGTCAACGACGCCGCGATCTGTCAGGCTGTGGTTGGCATGCTCGCCCGCATCGGCGTGAAGGTGAACCTGCTGGCGCAACCGAAAGCGCAGTATTTTGCAAAAATTCTGAAGCCCGGCGGCTACCAGACCTCGTTCTACATGCTGGGATGGACGCCCGGCACGCTCGACTCGCACAACGTGATGTATGACATCATGGGCTGCCGCGACGATCCGAAATCGGCGCGCGGCGAGACCAATCTCGGCGGCTACTGCAACAAGGAATTCGATGACATCGCCGACAAGGTGCTGCAGGAGACCGACACCGCCAAGCGCGACCAATTGATCAAGGCCGGCTTCGAGATCGCGATGAAGGACTGGGCCTACATCCCGCTGCATCAGCAGGCGCTGGCCTGGGGTGTCTCGAAAAAATTGAAAGTGGTGCAGCGCCCGGACAACCAGGTCCTGCCCTACTGGATGGTCAAATCGGAATAAAGCTTCGCCGCTCCAAGGTCCCGGCAGCCCCGTGCTCCGGGACCTTTTGCTTAGTGGCGGGAAATCGCCAACGCTTCGGGTGAAAGGAAGAGATGCTCGCTTTCACGCTTCGCCGTGCCGTTCAAGCCATCGGGGTAATGATCGCCGTCGGGATCATCGCCTTCGCGATGTTCCGTTTCGCCGGCGACCCCGTCAGCCAGATTGTCTCGATCGACACGCCCGCGGCCGAGCGCGAGGCGGTGCGCAAATCGCTCGGGCTCGATGATCCCGTGCTGATCCAGTTCGCGCGCTATTTCGTCAACGCCGCGCAGTTCAAGTTCGGCGTCTCCTATCAGTTCCGGCAGCCGGTCTCGACGCTGCTCGCCGAGCGGTTGCCGGCGACGCTGGAGCTTGCGATCTGCGCCACGATCTTCGCGATGGTGTTCGGCATCCTGATGGGCGTCTATGCCGCGCTCAGGCGCGACACCCTGCTTGCCAAACTATGCCAGGCGGTCTCGCTGATCGGCATCTCGCTGCCGACCTTCCTGATCGGCGTCCTCCTGATCTACCTGTTCGCAGTGACGCTGGGCTGGCTGCCTTCATTCGGCCGCGGCGAAGTGGTGCGGATCGGCTGGTGGACGACCGGCCTGCTCACGGTGTCCGGCCTCAAGGCGCTGATCATGCCCTCGATCACGCTCGGCCTGTTCCAGATGACGCTGATCATGCGGCTGGTGCGCGCGGAGATGCTGGAAGTGCTGCGCACCGACTATATCCGCTTCGCCCGCGCCCGTGGACTGACCACGCGCGCGATCCATTTCGGCCACGCGCTGAAGAACACGCTGGTTCCCGTCATTACCGTAGCCGGCCTGCAGTTTGGCTCGGTTATTGCATTCTCGATCATCACCGAATCCGTGTTCCAGTGGCCGGGCATGGGATTGATGTTCGTGCAGGCGGTGCAAAACGTCGATATCCCGATCATGGCGGCGTATCTTCTGATGGTCTCGCTGATCTTCGTCACCATCAACCTCGTGGTCGACATTCTCTACACCATCGTCGACCCGCGCCTGCGCGCCACCGTTAGCCGACCGGCCTGAGGCAGAAGAATGTCCGACGGCGTTGTTCAGCAACACACCAAAACCGCGCATTCTGGCGTGGGCTGGTTCCGACGCGCCGTCGACAGCGACCTGTTCTATTCCTTCCGCCGCTCGAAGCTGACGATGCTGGCGGCCGCGGTCACCGTGCTGTTCTTCCTGCTCGCGATCCTTGCTTCCGTGCTCGCCGTGCAGAACCCGTTCGACCCGGCGCAGCTCCAATTGATGAACTCACGCATCTCGCCGCTCTGGACCGCCGACGGCCAGAGCCCGTTCCTGCTCGGCACCGACGAGCAGGGCCGCGATGTGTTCTCCGCCATCCTCTACGGCCTGCGCATTTCGCTCACCGTCGGCGTGCTCGGCGTCATCTTCGCCGGCGCGATCGGGATCACGCTCGGGCTGATCGCGGGTTATCTCGGCGGCGCCGTCGACGCCGTGATCATGCGGATCGCCGACGTGCAGCTCACCTTCCCGGCGATCCTGATCGCGCTGATCGTCAACGGCGTCGCCAAATCCGTGTTCGGCAACCGGCTCGATCCGACGAGCATGCTCGCCGTGCTCGTCGTCGCGATCGGCCTAAGCTTCTGGGTGCAATATGCCCGCACCGTGCGCGGCTCGGTCATGGTGGAGAAGAACAAGGATTATGTCGCCGCCGCGCAACTGATCGGCCTGCCCGCGCCCAAGATCATGCTGCGCCACGTGCTGCCCAACACGATGGGCCCGATCCTCGTCATCGCCACCATCAACCTGGCGCTCGCGATCATCACCGAGGCGACGCTGTCATTCTTGGGCTCAGGCATGCCCGACACCATGCCCTCGCTCGGAACGTTGATCCGGATCGGTAACAACTATCTCTTCGCCGGCGAATGGTGGATCGTCGCCTTCCCCGGCATTGCGCTGGCCGGCTTGATCCTCTCGATCAACCTGCTCGGCGACTGGCTGCGCGACGCGCTCAATCCGAAGCTCCGATGACCGTGCCTGTCCTCTCCGTGCGTGACCTGAAGGTGGAGTTCGTCACCCGCCGCGCGACGTTGCGCGCGATCGACGGCGTCTCCTTCGACATCGCCAAGGGCGAGGTGCTGGGCGTGGTCGGCGAATCCGGCGCCGGCAAGTCGGTCACGGGCCTTGCCGTCATCGGCCTGATCGATCTGCCCGGCCGCATCTCCGGCGGCGAGATACATCTCTCGGGCATGCGCATCGATCACTTGCCACCGGAGGAGATCCGGCGCGTGCGGGGCAAGCGCATCGGCATGATCTTCCAGGATCCGCTGACGAGCCTCAACCCGCTCTATCGGATCGGCGACCAGATCGTCGAGACCATCCGCACCCACACCAACCTCTCCGAAAGCGCCGCGCGCAAGCGCGCCGTCGACCTGCTCGCCGAGGTCGGCATCCCCGCGCCGGAAAAGCGCGTCGACGGCTATCCGCATGAATTCTCCGGCGGCATGCGCCAGCGTGTCGTGATTGCGCTCGCGATCTGCGCCGAGCCGGAACTGATCATCGCGGACGAGCCGACGACCGCGCTCGACGTTTCCGTGCAGGCGCAGATCATCGCACTGATCAAGCGGCTCGGCCGCGACCACGGCACGGCGGTGATGCTGGTGACCCACGACATGGGCGTGATCGCCGAGACCTGCGACCGCGTCGCGGTGATGTATTCCGGCCGCATCGCCGAGATCGGCCCGGTGCAGGACGTCGTGCGGAACCCACTGCATCCCTACGCCAAGGGCCTGATGGGCGCGATCCCGACGCTTGCCGGCGAGGACAGGCGATTGGTGCAGATTCCCGGCTCCATGCCGCGATTGTCGGCGATTCCGCCGGGCTGCCCGTTCAACCCGCGCTGCGCTTTTGCCTTCGACCGCTGCCGGGTCGAGCGTCCCGAACCGACCCGCCAAGGCGCGCAGGCCGTCGCCTGCCATCTCTACGACCGCGCCGCGAAGGAGAGTGCGGCATGACATCGTTCATCGAGGTCAAGAATCTCCGGCGCGTGTTCGACGTGTCAAAGCCGTGGCTCAACCGCGTGCTCGAAGGCGGCCATCTCGAATTCCTCAGGGCGGTCGACGGCGTCACCTTCGATATCCGCAAAGGCGAAACCTTTGCGCTGGTCGGCGAATCCGGCTCCGGCAAGACCACGGTGGCGCGGATGGTGGTCGGGCTGTTGCCGCGGAGCTCGGGCGAGGTCGTGATCGACGGCGTCTCGATGACCGATCCGAGGCAGGCGCAGGCGCGCCAGCGCTTGCGCCGGCGCATCCAGATGATCTTCCAGGATCCCTATGCGAGCCTCAATCCGCGCTTCCGGGTCGATGCCATCGTCTCGGAGCCGATCCGCGCCTTCGACCTGATCCAGGGTGAACGCGACATCCGCGCCCGCGTCGGCGAGTTGCTGTCGCTGGTCGGGCTGCATGCCGATGACGGCCTGAAATACCCGCACGAATTCTCCGGCGGCCAGCGCCAGCGCATTGCGATCGCCCGCGCGCTCGCATCAGAAGCCGAGTTCATCGTCTGCGACGAGCCGACCTCGGCACTCGACGTCTCCGTGCAGGCGCAGATCCTCAACCTGATGCGCGACCTGCAGGACAAGTTCGGCCTCACCTACCTCTTCATCAGCCACAATCTTGCCGTCGTGCGCCACATGGCGAGCCGGATCGGCGTGATGTATCTCGGCCGCATCGTGGAGGTCGCGGAGGGCCGCGCGCTGTTCAATCATCCGCGCATGCCCTACACCAAGATGCTGCTTGGCGCGGTCCCTGATCTCGGCATGAGCGGCCGCCAGCGCATTCCCGTCAAAGGCGAAATCCCGAACCCGATCAATCCGCCGCCGGGATGCGCCTTCAACCCGCGCTGCCCGCTCGCGTTCGATTTATGCCGCCAAAAGGCGCCGGAGCTGATCGACGGCGTCGCCTGCCATGCCGTCAACTCCCCGGCCGAGGCTGCCGCGCCCGCGTGACCACATGGATGCGAGGTAGCCATGCCGGCCGCGCCGTTGGCAGCAGCGTCCGCCTGTGATCAAGTGCGCCCGCACAAAAAACAACTGGTGGCGAGCCATGGGCAACATCAATCCCGATCCGTTCACGACGCGTCCCGAGATCGAAGGCACGTTCGGCGTCGTCACCTCGACGCATTGGATCGCGACCGCGGTCGGTATGGCCACGCTGGAAAAAGGCGGCAACGCCTTCGACGCCGGCGTCGCCACCGCCTTCACGCTGCAGGTGGTCGAGCCGCACCTGAACGGTCCAGGCGGCGACGTACCGGTCATCGTCCATGACGTGAAGCGCGGTAAGACCGAGGTGATTTGCGGCCAGGGTCCCGCGCCGGCGAAGGCGACGATCGCGCATTATCGCAGCGAAGGGCTGGAGATGGTGCCCGGCACCGGCCTGCTCGCCGCCTGTGTGCCCGGCACGTTCGAGTCCTGGATGCTGCTGCTGCGCGATTACGGCACGCTCAAGCTACGCGACGTGCTCGAGCCCGCGATCGCCTATGCCGGCGAAGGCTTTCCGCTGGTCGAACGCGCCTCCGCCACCATCAAGATCGTGGAGCAATTGTTCCGGAAATACTGGACGACCTCGGCCGAGGTCTATCTGCCCAACAACGAGGTGCCCAAGCCCGGCACGATCTTCACTAACAAGCGCCTTTCGGAAACTTACGCCCGCATCCTGAAAGAAGCGGAAAGCGCCGGCAGCGACCGCGTCGCACAGATCGAGCGCGCGCGCCAGGCGTGGTCGAAGGGCTTTGTCGCCGAGGCGATCGACAAATTCTGCCGCACCCAGGAAGTGATGGACGTCTCCGGCTCGCCGCATCGCGGCGTGCTCTCGGCCGACGACATGGCACGCTGGCAGCCCACGATCGAAGCGCCCCTGACCTGCGATTACGCCCGCTACACCGTGTGCAAGGCCGGCGTCTGGAGCCAGGGCCCGGTGATGCTGCAGCAACTCGCTTTGCTGAAGGGTTTTGACCTCGACGGCCTCGATCCCACCAGCGCCGATTTCATCCATCTGCAGATCGAATGCGCCAAGCTCGCTTACGCCGACCGCGAGACATTCTACGGCGATCCGAACTTCACGGATATCCCGATCGAAACGCTGCTCTCGGATGCCTATAACGACGAGCGCCGCAAGCTGATCTCGAAGGACAAGGCTTCGCTCGACTTCATCCCCGGCTCGGTCGAAGGCTTTGGCGCGGTGGTGAAGCTGCGCCGCGCCGAGGGCCATCGCGAGGCGGTCGGTGCGATGGGCGCGGGCGAGCCCACCGTCGGCCGTTTTGGCGAGGTGCGCGGCGACACCGTGCATTTCGACATCATCGACAAGGCCGGCAACATGATCTCGGCGACGCCCTCCGGCGGCTGGCTGCAGTCCTCGCCTGTTATCCCCGAGCTCGGCTTCTGCCTCGGCAGCCGCGCGCAGATGTTCTGGCTCGAGGAGAATCACCCCGCCGCGCTTGCGCCGGGCAAGCGCCCACGCACCACGCTCTCGCCCACCATGGCGCTGCGCGACGGCGAGCCCTATCTGGCCTGGGGCTCGCCGGGCGGCGACCAGCAGGACCAATGGATCACGCAGTTCTTCCTCCGCCACGTCCATGCCAAGCTGAACCTGCAGGAGGCGATCGACGCGCCGGCCTGGCATTCCGAGCATTTCCCGATCTCGTTCTGGCCACGCACCGCGCGCCCGGGCGTGCTCGTCGTCGAAGGTCGCGTGCCCAAGGCGAGCATCGACGAGTTGCAGCGTCGCGGCCACATCGTCGAGGTCGGGCCTGACTGGTCGGAGGGACGGCTGACGGCGGCTTCGCGCGTGGGGCGCAAGCGCCGCGCCGCCGCCAACCCGCGCGGCATGCAGGGCTACGCCGCTGGAAGGTAAGGGGCGCTCACGCCTCACTGCGCGTCATTGCGAGGAGCAAAGCGACGAAGCAATCCATGCCTCCACGAGCGGCGAGATAGATTGCTTCGCTCCGCTCGCAATGACGGGGAGAGAGACGCGCTTTTAGATTACCAGCTCCCGCAGCACGCGGCGGCAATCCATCTCGTATTCGAGATCGACCACCGGCGGCCGGGCAAAATGCCAGGTCAGGCCGGAGCGGGTGGCGCCGCGGCGCACCAGCTCGTCGGCGAGATGCGGATGGAAATCGTGCACGGTGTAGACCTGCGCGCCGGTGGTGTCCCGCCAGGTGAAGCCGAATTCGGCGAGCCGCCGCTCCATCTCGCCCACGGTGAAGCGCACCTTCTCCTGCCAGGCTTCCGGGCTCATGTCGCGATAGCGGACGATGCGCTCGGGATAGCTGCCGGCACCGCCGCGCGCCTCGGCGCCACCGGCGATCACGAAGGACGGTGAGCTCCCCGTGCTCGGGCGCGTGAAGGAGAATGCATAGAATGAGGGCTCGGCGGGCGGATCGATTTCGGGACAGACATTGCTGCGCGCCACCGGATTGGTGGTGCCATCGAACAGCCCCCACTCCGCGAGCGTCTTCACATAATGCTCGTTGAAGGCGCGAAAGCCCTGCTCTGAGACCGCCGCCGGCGAACGTAACTCGCAGGCGCAGAACGAGGTCAACGGCCGTTCCGCCGCCTGGATATGGCTTGCGATCCGCGCAAAGCCTTCGGCAAGCGGCACCAGCCTGTCAAAGCGCACGCGCTCGACTTCAAAGCCCGGATTGGCGGCCGCGCCGCTCGAATACTGGAACACGGCTGGAATGAAACGATAATTGCCGGGCGCGAAATCGCTCACCATGTCTGTTTCCCCGAATCTTGTCGTTCTAGTTGCATTGACTGTAGCCCGGATGGAGCGAAGCGAAATCCGGGGATCACGCGATGCATCCGATCGAGTCCCGGATTGCGCTTCGCTCCATCCGGGCTACCTCATCATGCTTTCCGGAAAACCAAAAGGGCGACAACGGTAGGACCGTCGCCGCCCTTTCGCTGAGACTTTGGGGCCAAGAAGTCTCAGGTAGGCTTGAGCGCTCCGCCATCGCCGAGCTCGTAGTCGGCGATCTGCTTGTTGCGCTCCGAAGTCGCTTTCGCCCGGTGATCGGTGGCGATCGTCACGTAGACCGCGGGCAGCACGAACAGCGTGAACAGCGTGCCGATCAGCATGCCCGCAACCACGACCAGGCCGATCGAGAACCGGCTGGCAGCGCCAGCGCCCGATGCGGTCAAGAGCGGGATCAGGCCGGTGACCATCGCCGCCGTCGTCATCAGGATCGGACGCAAGCGGATGCGGGCTGACATCTCGATGGCCGAGCGGCGGTCAAGCCCCTCGTTGAGCTGCAGCTCGTTGGCGAACTCCACCATCAGGATCCCGTGCTTGGTGATGAGGCCGACCAGCGTCAGCAACCCAACCTGGGTGTAGATGTTCATGGTCGCCACGCCGAAGAACAGCGGGATCAGGGCGCCGACGATCGCCATGGGCACCGAGACCATGATGACCAGCGGGTCGCGCAAGCTCTCGAACTGCGCCGCCAGCACCAGGAAGATGATGATCACGGCGAACGCGAAGGTGATGACGAGCTGGTTGCCCTCCTGCACATATTGCCGCGAGTCCGCCAGATAGTCATGGCCGAAGCCGGCCGGCAGCTTCTTCGCCTCGCCTTCGAGGAACTCGACCGCCTGGCCAACCGTCACGCCCGGCATCGGCACCGCTGAGAACGTCGCCGAGTTGAGCTGGTTGTAGTGCGTCAGCGCGTTCGGATCGGTGCCCGTCTCGATCGAGACGACGGTCGAGATCGGCACCAACTGCCCGGTGTTGGTCGGCACGTAGTAACCACCGAGCGCCTCCGGCGACAGGCGGACGGCACGCGGCACCTGCGGGATCACCTGGTAGGAACGTCCCTCCAGGTTGAAGCGGTTGACATAGTTGCCGCCGAGCAGCGTGGCCAGCGTGGCGCCAACCTGCTGCATGTTGATGCCGAGGTCGCTTGCCTTGGAGCGGTCGACGCGGACGCGCACCACCGGCTGGTTGAAATCGAGATCGCTGTCGCTGACGATGAACATGCCGCTCTTGCGCGCGGCGGCCTTCAATTTCTCCATCTGCTCATAGATGGCCTGGAAGCTGACGGTCGAATTGATCACCATCTGCACCGGCAGGCCGCCCGGACCACCTGGCAACGGCGGCAGGTTGAAGGCGAAGGCGTTGACGCCTTCGATCTTTGACAGTTCCGCCTGCACCAGCGGCTTCAACGCAATGGCCGAACGCTTGCGCTCATCCCACGGGGTGAGCAGCATGCCGGCGATGCCGCTTTGCGCACTCGGCGTGCCGTTCAGAATAAAGCGCAGATCCGTCTCCGGAAACTTCTGGAACACCTTGTCCATCTTCTCGCCGTAGAAGTCGACGTAGTCGATGTTGGCGTATTTCGGCGCCTTGGTCAGCGCGAACACGATGCCCTGGTCCTCTTCGGGCGCCAGCTCCTTCATCGTGTGCATGTAGAGGAAGCCGACGAGGCCGAGCATGGTCAGCGCGAACAAGCCGGTGATCGGCCGGTAGTCGAGCGAGCGGTCGAGCTTGCGGCCGTACCAGCGCGTCAATGAACCGAACACGCGGTTGACCGCCCGCGCGAAACGTCCTTCCTCGGTGTTCTTCAGGAGCACCGAGCACATCATCGGCGACAGCGTCAGCGCGATCACGCCCGACACGATCACCGAGCCCGCCAGCGTGAAGGCGAATTCGCGGAACAGCGCACCGGTGAGACCGCCAAGGAAGCCGATCGGCGCGTACACCGCGGCGAGCGTGATGGTCATGGAGATGACCGGACCCACGATCTCGCGCGCGCCGATCAATGAGGCTTGTACCGGCGTCTTGCCCTCCTCAAGATGGCGGTGGATGTTCTCCACCACCACGATGGCATCGTCGACCACGAGACCGATCGCGAGCACCATCGCAAGCAGGGTCAGGAGGTTGATGCTGAAGCCCATGACCAGCATCAGGCTGCAGACACCGATCAGCGACAACGGGATCGTGACCACGGGGATGATGACCGACCGGATCGAGGCCAGGAACAGGAAGATCACCACGATAACGATCACGACGGCTTCGCCGAGCGTCTTCTCCACCTCGTCGATCGACGATTGAATGAACTTGGTGGAATCGTAGGCCACCTTCATCTTCAACGACGGCGGCAGGTTGCGCTCGAGTTCCGGGAACAGGGCGCGGACGCCCTTCACAAGGGTCAGCGGGTTACCTTGCGGGGTCGCGTTGATGCCGATGAAGATCGCATGCTCGCTATTGAACGCGACGCTCGCGTCCGTGCTTTGCGCGGCAAGCTCGACTTGCGCGATATCCTCCATCCGGACGAAACCGCCCTCCCTCGACTTCACGATCATGCGCTTGAACTCATCGATGTTGCGCAGGTCGGTGTTGGTCGAGACGTTGGAGACGATGTAGTAGCCCTTGGACTGGCCGGCGGCAGCCTGGAAGTTGTTGGATGCAATCGCCTGCGCAACATCCGTGGGCGACACGCCGCGCCCCGCCATCTTGATCGGGTCGAGCCACAATCGCATCGCAAAAGTCTGGCCACCGAGGATGTCGGCGGAAGCCACGCCGTCAACCGTCGACAGCAACGGCTGGACCACGCGCGTGAGGTAATCGGAGATCGCCGATCCTGACAGCTCCTCGCTGGAGAAGCCGAGATACATCACGGCCGTGGTCTGGCCGGTGGTCTTGGTGACGACCGGATCGTTTGATTCCCTCGGGATCAGGTATTTGACCGAGTTGACCTTGGCGAGCACCTCGGTGAGCGCCTGGTTCGGGTCGAAGTTCAGCTTGATGTAAACCTGGATCGTGGAGGTGCCGAGCACCGAGGACGAGGTGATGTAGTCGACGCCTTCGGCCGAGGCGACCGCCTGCTCGATCGGCGTCGTGATGAAGCCCTGGATCAGGTCGGCCGACGCACCGGGATAGCTGGTGGTGACGTTGACCACGGTGTTCGACAGTTTCGGATATTGCCGGATCGGGAGCACGGTCGCAGCCCGCAAGCCGATCAGGAGGATCAGCAGGCTGACGACGACCGACAGGACCGGCCGCTTGATGAAGATGTCGGTGAAGGACATTTACGGGGTCCTGCTTCTCAGTAGCGCGGCGGTTCGGCCGGGATCGGCGGCGTCGGCTCGGTGGAGATCGCAACCGCAGCGCCTGACTGCAGCTTGATCTGACCGAGCGCTACGATACGGTCGCCCGCCTTCAGGCCGCGGACGATTTCGGTGCGGCCGCCAAATCGCTTGCCGGTCTGCACGAAGGTACGCACCGCCGTCAGGCTGGTCTTGCCGTCGTTCTCCTTTTTCTCGGTGATCAGGTAGACCGAGTCACCATAGAGCGAGTAGTCGACCGCGGTTTCCGGAACCGTGATCACCGCCGGCTTGTCAGGCAGCACCACCGTGGTGGTCGCGAACATGCCGGGCTTGAGGATCTTTTCCGGATTGGCGACGGTGGCCTGCACGCGGATGTTGCGGGTGTCGGTCGCGACCTGCGGCTCGATCGTGGTCAGCTTGCCTTCGAAGACGCGATCCGGATAGGCGTCGACCTTGATGCGAACAGTCTGGCCGACCTTGAGCTGGCCGCTGTCCTTTTCCGTCACCGTGAAGTTGTCGTAGAGCATCGACAGATCGGTCAGCGACACGACCTGATTGCCCGCGGTCAGATATTGACCGACCTCGACCCTGCGCACGCCAAGCTCGCCATTGAAGGGGGCGCGGACCAGCTTCTGCGAGATCAGTGCCTCGGTCTTGGCAATGCCGGCCAGAGCCTGGTCATACGCGGCCTGGGTCTGGTCGACCGTGGCCTGCGGCCCGAAATTGCGCGCCGCAAGCTGCTTGGCGCGGTCGAGCGAGAGCTGCGCCACCGTCGCCTGCGCCTTGAAGCTGGCGAGGTCGCCCTGCTCCGGCCCGTCGAACAGTTGAACCAGCGGCGCACCCGCCTTTACCTCGGCGCCCGCGGTGAACAGGATATCCGTGATGCGTCCCGAGACGTCGGAGGTGACGTTGACCTGGTGCACGGCGGCGAGTTCGCCGACCGCGGTCAAAAGGTTCGGCACGACTTCCGATTTCGCCTCGGCCGCATTCACCGTCACCGGCGGCGGCTTCATGTTGGCGAAGAACTCGCCGATCATCTTGGCGCGGAAATAGTTGAACCAGACCAGGCCGCCGACGACGAGCGTCAACGCCAATCCGACGATGATGAACCAGCGCCCCATCCTGACCGGCCGCTTGTGCGGCTTTTTATCGATCGGTTCGCCCTTGATATTGGTTTCGGTCACGATGTTCATGTCATGCACTTTCTGCTGTTACCGATTGTCCCCGGCTCGGTGACGGCTGACGGTTCAAATAAAAGGAAATCGCGGCTTCGGTGAGCCCGATGCCGCGCAGGATGAATTCGCAAATCTGGCGCTCGAGGTCGGGAGCGTCGCCGTAGGTGAGGCACGGCGTCGTCGGCAGCCGCGTCAGCGCCGACATCAGCACGACATGGTGCGCGAACCAGAACAGATTGAGCGGCACGCTGCCGATGCGGGTGGCGTCGCCGGCGGCAACGGCGCGTTCCATCGACGCGGTGAAGGTCGGCTCGATCAGGCTGCCGATCTTGTCGTAAAGAAGCCGCGCGAATTCGCCGTCGTCGAGATGACTGGACGTCATCAGGCGCATCCGCTGCGCGTCCTCCTCGTCCGGCCCCTGTGATACCTCCAGGAAATGCCCGACCATGCCCTTCACGAGTTCGATCAGGGTTGCGGTCGACGGCTCCAGCCCGAGCAGATGCGCAAGATCGGGGTCGGCCTCGCACTCTTCTGCGAGGATTTCGGCGTAAAGCGCCGCCTTGGAGGGGAAGTGCTTGAACAACAGCCCTTCCGAAATGGAAGCGGCGGCCGCCACGCTCTTGGTCGTGGTGCCGGCAAAGCCATGGCGGGCAAAGCATCGCTTGGCGGCGCTCAGAATCAACTGCCGCCGCAAGTCACTTGTCATGCGCAGGGTAGACATGCGCGTGAGTAATCACTCACCTTAAAGAATGTCAAGAATTTACGGCAGTGCAAAAACAGAACTTAAGGTTGGGCCATGCCCCAACCTCCCGATAAGGTCTTGTACCGTCAGGAGGATAACGTGATGTCACACTTGACAAAAATCGGCAAGCACGCGGCCGACGGACGCGGGAACTCTACACCTCCCACGGAGAGGGGCGAGTCGCAAGCAATTGGATGAGTGCCGTAGCCCGGGTGGAGCGCCAGCGTAACCCGGGGCCGCTCTCAACGTTGACTCAGGGATCCCGGGTTGCGCTGCGCTCCACCCGGGCTACAAAACTCCCTAGATCGGCTGGTAGCCCAGCGAGCCGCGCAGGCGGTTGACGATGAAGGTGCCGTCGCGGTTCGACAGCACCCGCTCCAGATTGGCGCCGTCGATCTTCACATTGGCGAAGCGCGGACCGCGGCTCGCTTCCTTGAGCGACAGTGCGAACGCTTCGACCTCGGCCATGGTGGTGATCGCACGGCTGTCGGCGATGCCGCAGGCCTTGGCGACACCGACCAGGTCGACCGAAGCGGCAGTATGGCTGACCTGTCCGCCGGTCTCGCCATAGGCCTCGTTGTCGAGCACGACGATGGAGAGGTTGGCGGGCTTCTGCGCGCCGACGGTGGCGATGCTCCCGAGCCCCATCAGCATCTCGCCGTCGCCGGTGATGACGATCACCGGCAGCTCGGGTTGCGCCAGCGCGAGCCCGAGCCCGATCATGACCGCACCGCCCATGGCGCCCCAGAGATAGAAATTGCGGTCATCATCGCCGGCGGCGGCGATGTCATAGGTCGAGGCACCGAGGCCGCCGACCGCGATCGCGCCGTTACGGTCCTTCAGCAGGTGAGAGACGACCGCGCGGCGGTCCAGGAGATTGGCCTTGCTCATTTCACGAACACCTTTGCCCCGATCAGCCGCTGCGACAGCAGCACGGCGGTCGGCGTCGACGCGTTATAGGCCTGCGCTGCGCCGGCCTCGACGACCTCGCGCACTTCCTCAGGATGCGTCGCCCGCAATACCTTGACGCCGCAGAGCTCGAATGCGGCTTGCGTGTTCGACCCCATCGGCACCTGCCACGGATTGAACTCGCCCCATTCCCCGCGCATCGTCACCAGCGTCAGGAACGGAAAGCGGAAGATCTGCGTCAGCGACAGCATGTTGATGCAATTGCCGACGCCGCTCGACTGCATCAGCAGCACGCCGCGCTGGCCGCCGGCCCAGGCGCCGAGCAGCAGTGCTATGCCCTCCTCTTCCGTCGTCAGCGGAATGCCGCGCATCGTAGAGGAGCCGAGCACGCGGTCGATCAGTTGCGAATGCCCGGCGTCAGGCACGTAAGGCACCTCGCGGACATCGAAGCGCTGCAATGTCGAGAAAATCTCTTCCGGCCATGCGGGCTGGCTGTCGGAGGCAGTTTCAGTGCGGGCGTGCATGGGCGTTTCCGAAGGGATAAGCGAGACAGGCCAACTGTAAAGCGGGCGGCACTTTCCGGAAGAACAAAAACGGCATATCAGTTCTCAAAAAGAGTATGGCACCATGACCGGAAACGCACGAGAGCTGGCTGAGAGTTTCGACCTCGAACGGTTGACGCCGGAATTCTATGCCAACCCCTATCCGACCTATCGTGCACTGCGGGATAACGCGCCGGTCAAGCGCCTGCCGAACGGCTCCTATTTCCTGACCCGCTACGACGACCTCGTCACCGCCTACAAGAGCACGAAAGCGTTCTCCTCCGACAAGAAGAAGGAGTTTTCGCCGAAATACGGCAACTCCTTCCTCTACGAGCATCACACCACGAGCCTCGTCTTCAACGACCCGCCGGCGCACACCCGCGTGCGGCGGCTGATCATGGGCGCGCTCTCGCCGCGCGCGATCGCCGCGATGGAGCCCGATCTGATCCGCCTGGTCGACGGGCTGCTCGATGCGATCGCCACCAAAGACAAGGTCGAGCTGATCGAGGATTTCGCTTCCGCGATCCCGGTTGAGGTGATCGGCAATCTGCTCGACGTGCCCCACGACGAGCGCGGTCCCTTGCGCGACTGGTCGCTCGCAATCCTGGGCGCGCTCGAGCCGGTGATCTCATCAGAGCAATTTGCGCGCGGCAACAAGGCGGTGAAGGACTTCCTCGCCTATCTGGAGACGCTGGTCGAGCGGCGCCGCGCCAAGCCGGGCAATCCCGAACGCGACGTGCTGACGCGGCTGATCCAAGGCGAAAATAATGGCGAAGATAATGGCGAGCGGCTGACCGAAAAGGAACTGCTGCACAATTGCATCTTCCTGCTCAACGCTGGCCACGAGACCACGACCAATCTGATCGGCAACGGCCTGCTGACGCTGCTGCATTACCCTGCGGAAAAGCAGCGGCTGATCTCGCAGCCCGAGCTGATCAAGACCGCGGTCGAGGAGATGCTGCGCTATGAGAGCTCGAACCAGCTCGGCAACCGCATGATCGTGGAAGAAGTCGAGCTCAGCGGCATCAAGATGCCCGCGGGCACGCCGGTGACGCTCTGCATCGGCGCCGCCAACCGCGATCCCGCGCAATTTCCGGACCCCGAGCGCTTTGACATCGCGCGTACCCCGAACCGCCACCTCGCCTTCGGCACCGGCGCCCATCAATGCGCAGGGATGGCGCTAGCGCGACTCGAAGGCGCCATCGCGATCTCGCGTTTCCTCGCCCGCTTCCCGAATTACACGCTTGCCGGCGAGCCAACACGCGGTGGCCGCGTGAGATTCCGCGGATTTTTGACCGTGCCGTGCGAGGTGAATTGGTAGGGTGGGCAAAGCGAAGCGTGCCCACCATGACGAGCGGAATGTTGATGGTGGGCACGCTTCGCTTTGCCCACCCTACCAATCAGACCACCGATCGGTGCCTTTCGATGCAGGTCCGCAACACCTCATCCATCGGCCGGCTCCACCAATCGTTGGAAAAGATCTCGATCTCCGAATAGCCCGCATACCCTTGCGCTTCCACCGCCGCGCGAACCGATTTGATATCGATCACGCCGTCGCCCATCATGCCGCGGTCGTTGAGGATGTCCTTGGTCGGCACCAGCCAGTCGCAGACGTGAAACGCCAGCAATCGCTCCTTGCCCGCGCGTGCGATCTGGCCCATCAACTCCGGGTCCCACCAGATGTGATAGACATCGAGCGCGACGCCCAGCATGCCGCTGCGCTGCGGGTCCAGCGCATCGCAGATGTCGAGCGCCTGCTTGGTCGTGTTCACACAGGCGCGGTCGCCGGCATAGGCCGGATGCAATGGCTCGATCGCGAGCGGCAGCTTTGCCCCTCTTGCATATTCCAGCATCTCGGCGATGCCGTCATGCACCTGCGTGCGCGCTGCCACGATGTCCTTCGAGGCCGCGCTACCCGGCCGCGAATATTGCGGCAGGCCGCCGACCACAAGCACGATGCAGGAGGCGCTGAGCGCGGCGGCCTCGTCGACCGCGCGGCGGTTGTCGTCGCGCGCCTCAACCTGACGCGCAGCGTCCGCGACGAACATGCCGCCGCGGCAATAGCCTGACAATTCGAGCCCGGCGTCGCGCACCGCGCGCACGGCACGCTCGAGGCCAACGCCTGCGACCTGGTCGCGCCAGGGATCGATGGCGCGGATGCCGTGGCGCGCACAGGCCTCGATGATCTCGACCAGATTGCCCTGCTTGCGGACCGTCGCCGTGTTCAGCGACAGCCAGCGGTGATCGGAAGAAAAATCGCGCATCAGGACTCGATACCGCGCGTTGCCAGCACCGTCTTCATCCGCCATGTCGCCAATTCCGGATTGGCGAGCAGGCCGGCCGCGTCGGCGAGGCGGAACAGTTCGGCGAGATGCAGCGTCGAGCGCGCGCTCTCCTGTCCGCCGACCATGGTGAAGTGATCCTGGTGCCCGTTGAGATAGGCCATGAACACGATGCCGGTCTTGTAGAAGCGCGTCGGCGCCTTGAAGATGTGACGCGACAGCGGCACCGTCGGCCCCAGCACGTCGTGGAAGCCTGCCTCGTCGCCCGCGGCCAATCGCGACAGCGCGTAGGATGCCGCCGGCGCGATCGCATCGAAGATGCCGAGCAGCGCGTGAGAGAAGCCCTGCTCGTCGCCGGCGATCAGTTCAGCATAGTTGAAGTCGTCGCCGGTATACATCTTGACGCGCGGATCGAGCCGCCAGCGCATGTCGATCTCGCGCTGCTTGTCGAGCAGCGACACCTTGACGCCGTCGACCTTCGCGGCGTGGCTATTGATGATGGCCACCGCCGTGTCCATCGCTTTGTCCAAATCGCTGGTGCCCCAATAGCCCGCGAGCGCCGGGTCGAACATGTCGCCCAGCCAGTGGATGATCACGGGCTCGCGGACCTGCGACAGCACGCGGTCACAGACTTTGGCGTAGTCGTCCGCACTCCGCCCGAGCTTTGCCAACGCCCGCGAGCACATCAGGATGATGCGGCCGCCGACCTTCTCGATTGCGGCAATCTGTTCTTCGTAGGCGCGGATCACGTCGTCCAGCGTCTTGGCGTCCTCCACCGCGAGGTGGTCGGTGCCGGCGCCGGAAAACACCAGCGCATTGCCCTTCGCCTTCGCCGCGTTCACCGAGCGCTGGATCAATTCCAGCGAGGTGTTCCAGTCGAGCCCCATGCCGCGCTGCGCGGTGTCCATCGCTTCCGCGACGCCCAGTCCCAGATCCCAGACATGTTCGCGGAACGCGATCGTCCTGTCCCAGTCGACCGCGGCGTTAAGCCACGGATCGACATCGGCGCGCGGGTCGGCGACGACATGCGCCGCCGAGAACGCGACGCGGTTGAGCGTGCCCTCGAGCTTGGCAGGAAAGCTTCGCGACGCCGCGAGACGATAGGTCTCGAGGCCGCCGCCCGCGGTCGGCAGCTTCAGGGAGAGCGAAGACATCGGCGGGACGAGCTTGTTCATGATCCTGTCCTCACAGCCTGATCGGTTCGACGTCGATCCAGCGCCGCTCCTTCCAGCTCTTGAGCGCGCATTCGGCAAGCTGCACGCCCTTGGCGCCTTCGAGCAGCGTGTATTTGTAGGGAGCGTCCTCGCAGACGTGGCGGATGAACATCTCCCACTGCTCCTTGAAGCCGTTGTCGTAGACGGCATTCTCAGGCAGCTTCTGCCAGTCGGCATAGAAATCGTGCAGCCGCTTCTCGTCCGGATTCCACACCGGCCGCGGCGTCGCCTGCCGCGCCTGGATCACGCAGTCGGTGAGCCCCGCCACCGCCGAGCCGTGGGTGCCGTCGACCTGGAAGGTGACGAGATCGTCGCGATAGACGCGTGTCACCCAGCTCATGTTGATATGCGCGATCGCGCCGCCCTTGAGCTGGAAGGTCGCATAGGCGGAGTCGTCTGCCGTGGCTTTGTAGGCCTTGCCCTTCTCGTCATAGCGCTCGGGGATATCGGTCGTGCCGAGGCAGGAGATGCTCTGCACCTCGCCGAAGAGGTTGTCGAGCACGTAGCGCCAGTGGCAGACCATGTCGAGGATGATGCCGCCGCCGTCCTCAGTGCGGTAATTCCAGGACGGCCGTTGCGCTTCCTGCCAGCCGCCCTCGAACACCCAGTAGCCGAACTCGCCACGCACCGAGAGCATGCGGCCGAAGAAGCCGGAGTCGCGCAGGAAGGCGAGCTTCTTCAGGCCGGGAAGGAACAGCTTGTCCTGCACCGTGCCGTGCTTGAGGCCCTTGGCGTTGGCGAGCTTCACCACCGCGACCGCCTCTTCCAGATTGGTCGCGATCGGCTTCTCGCAATAGACATGCTTGCCGGCGTTGATCGCCTTGGTCAGCAGCGAGGGCCGCGCCTGCGTGGTCGCGGCATCGAAGAACACGGTGTCATTGGGATCAGCCAGCGCCTTGTCGAGGTCGGTGGTGACGCGCGCGATCTCGAAACGCTTGGCCAGCGCGCCGACTTTCTCGGCATCGCGGCCGACCAGGATCGGATCCGGCATGATGCGGTCGCCATTCGCGAGCAGCACACCGCCTTGATTGCGGATCGCGACGATCGAGCGGATCAGATGCTGGTTGAGCCCCATCCGGCCTGTGACGCCGTTCATGATCAGGCCGAGACGTTTGGTGGTCATAGTACTTGCTCCTGCAGAATTCTTGTTGTTGGCGGCGCGAACGGCGATAGGGTGGACCAGTCCGGATGCACTGATGTGGAGAAGCCCGGCGTCGTCAGCGATCCCGTCAACAGATCGCCGTCATGGATGGCGAGGCGGACTTTTCCGCCGTCGCGGACATAGAGATCAGGATGCGCCGAGAGGAATGCCTCCGCCTCGGCAGTGGGCGTCTCGGCAAAGCCATCGACGTAGTGATGCCCGTTGCGCTCGGCATGGGTAACGCCGATCAATGCGCCGAGCGCGAGATCCTGCTGCACCGCGAGCCCCGCCTGGCAGGTCAGGTCCTCGCCCGAGACAAAGAACGCTTCGCCGTCCGCGCTCCATTTGGCCGCGCGCGTCGCGTTGACGATCGACTTGTAGAGGCCCTTGCAGGATTTCGAGGAGATGCCGCGATAGCTCAGCGCCCGCGCCGCCGGGAACGCGTCATAGGAATCATCGGCCTCGTCGATGATGAAGCCGCGCGCCGCCAGCGGGCCCAGCGCCGAGGCCTTCGTGATGTCGCGCGGCATCGGCTGCTCGATATAGAGCAGTTTTGCGGCGATCGGCTGCAATGCGTGATCGCGGTCGAGGCGGTCGACCAGCGTGGCGAGCGCCGCCAGGTCGGCATATTGCTCGTTGGCGTCGAGCGTGACCTTGTAGTCATGCGGCAGCGTCGCCAGCTCGTTGCCGATCCGGATCAGCCTGGCCGCATCATGTTCGGGATCGCCGTTGAGCTTGAGCTTGAAGTAGCGCGCGCCTGCATTTTCGTTTGCGTCGGCAACGCCGCCCTCGCCTTCGACCTTGTCGTCGAGGCCGACGGTGTGCCGGATCGAGACGCGCGGAAGCCGCTTGCGCCCGGCAAGGAAAGCCGCGATTTCACCGTCCGCGAGATCGGACGACAGCCGCGCATCGATGCCGGCAATGTTCTGCGCCATGCCGTCGAAGAAGTTGACGCCGACGGCGCGGAGCAGCGCATCCAGGATCGCCTTGTCGATTTCCGCCGGTCCATAGGCTGCCGCGAGCGGCGGGATGTCGTCGCGTGCGCACGCCTCGACTTGCGCGCCGATGCAGGCCGCATGCAGGCCGAACGCGGTGTCAAAACCGGATTGCGCTAGATAGAGCTCGCGCGCGATCAAGAGCGAACGCCGGAGTTCCTGCACCGTCTCGTCCGGCGTAAGCTGCGGCCGCTTGTCGAACCATTTCGGCACCAGGAATTCGGCACTCGCACCTAGTGCCCGCCCCTTCCCCTCAACGTCGATCTCCACCCGCACGAAAGCCTGCGGAGTTGCATTGACCACGACTGAGCCAAAGCGGAACGGCCGGGCAAAGCTCACCGGACGTTCGAACAGGGCTATATCTCGGACAACGAGACGAGGCGGCATCGAAGCTCAGTCCAGCGAGCCTTGGGTGAAGAAATGCTTGCGGATGCGCTGCACCAGCTCCATGAAGACCGGATCCGACATCGCATCCAGCGAGCGCGGTCGCGGCAGCGGCACATCGTAGATCGCCGCGATCGCACCGGGACGCTCGGTCATCACGAGCACGCGGTCAGCCAGGAACACCGCCTCGGGAATCGAGTGCGTGATCAGGAGCACCGTCTTGCCGGTCTCGCGCTGGATCCGCATCAGCTCGACATTCATGCGCTCGCGCGTCATCGCGTCCAGCGCGCCGAACGGCTCGTCCATCAGCATGATCTTCGGGTCATGCACCAGAGCGCGGCAGATCGAAGCGCGCTGCTGCATGCCGCCGGAGAGCTGCCACGGCAGCTTCTTCTCGAAGCCTTCGAGGCCGACCAGCTTCAGAAGCTCTTTCGCCCGCGGCAGATACTTTTCCCGCGGCAGCTTCTTCATGTCGATGGGCAGCATCACATTGGAAAGGATGTTCCGCCACGGGAGCAGCAGCGCGTGCTGGAAGACGATGCCGACATTGCCGTGCGGCTTCGTCACCGGCTCGCCCTCGACCAGGATCTCGCCTGATGTCGGCGGCAGCAGCCCGGAGATCATCTTCAGCAAGGTCGACTTGCCGCAGCCGGATGGGCCGACCACGACGAAGAACTCGCCTTGGTTGATGTGGAAGTCGAGCGGCCGCAGCGACGGCACATCGCCGTCGCGCGAGCGGTAGGTCTTGGAGACTCCGGACAGCTTGATGCCGGATGCCTCGCCGGCGGCACGGTCGGACACCAGGCGCAGATGCGCGGCCGGTTGATCCATATGGCTCTGTGTCGCCGGCTTCATTGCAGGTGCTTTCACGAGTCGCCCTTCGGCAGATAGTCGTTGGTGTAGAAGGCCTTCGGATTGGCCTTGGCCTTGGCATCGAGGCCGCCATATTCGACCATGAGGTCGACGGAGTCCTTCATGTTCTGGTCGGTGACCTGGAACGGCCGCTTGGTCTTGGTCTCTTCGGTGCGATAGAGCGGGATTGTCAGCTCAAAGCCCTGCGTCAGCGTGTCGATCTTGCCGCCCTTGGGGTTGGCATCGAGGATTGACTGCGCCGCCGCCTTCGGCTCCTTCTCGGCGGCTTCCACCGCCTTGGTCGTCGCCGACATGAAGCGGCGAACTAGATCGGCGTTCGCCTTGACGTAGTCGCTGTTGGCGATGATGCCCGAGGAGACCAGATGGATACCGTAATCGGCGAACTTGATCGGATAGACGTCCTTGCCGGTGGCGTCCTTGATCTTCATCGACTGGTCCATGACGTAGCCGAGCAACATATCAGCCTGACCGTTGATGACCGCGTTCAGCTTGGTCTGGCCGTCGCCGGCAACCGTCTGGAAATCGCTCTCCTTCAGGCCGGTCTTCTTCAGGAACAGCGGCCAGATCTGCGTCATGGAATCCGCCGGCGTGATCGCAACCGTCTTGCCCTTGATGTCCTCGGGTTTCCTGATGTTCTTGTCGATGAATCCCATCGCCGACATCGGGCTGGTCTGTAGGAGCACGCCGGTCGCGATGACGGGCGCGCCCTTCGCCGCCGCGCGCATCATCGTGGGAATATCGACATAGCCGAAATTGGCGGTCTTGGCGGCCACCGCCTGCGTGGTCGCGGCCGAGCCGCGGCCTTCCTGGATTTCGAGGTCGATGCCCTCGGCGGCATAGATGCCCTTGGCCTTGCCGTAATAGAACGGCGCGTGCTCGCCATAGACATACCAATTGAGCATCAGCACCACCTTGTCGGCGGCCGATGCCGGAAGCACCGATATCGCCGTCCAGGTCAGCGTCGCCAAGACCACAGCTATCAATCGCATCTTGTTCTCCTCCCTCTCCCCAAAACCTCTTGTTGTTGTCCTTCTGAATAACTCACGAAGCGAAAATAATGTCCTCGCGCTGGCTGACATGCCAGGGAATAACCAGGCGTTCGATGCGGTCGACGATCCAGAAAAGGATGACGCCGAGCAGCGCCAGGATCACCAGCGCTGCGAACATCGTCGGCAAGTCAAAGGTTCCGATCGAGCGCTGCATCACGTAGCCGATGCCGGAATTGGAGCCGACGAACTCGCCGACGACGGCGCCGACCACCGCCAGCGTCACTGACACTTTCAACCCCGAAAAGATCGCGGGCATCGCATGCGGCAGGTTGACGGCGCGGAACACCTGGAAACGGCTGCCCTGCATCGCACGCGCGAGATCGACCATATCCGGATCGACCGACTTGAATCCCTGCACGGCCGAGACCACCACCGGAAAGAAGCCGAGCAGGAACGCCGAAATTACCTTCGGGATGATGCCGAACCCGAACCAGACCACGAACAGCGGCGCGATCGCGATCTTCGGCACGGACTGCGAGAACACCAGCAGCGGATAGACATAGCTCTCTACCGTCCTCGATCCCGCGATCAGCATCGCGACGGGAATGCCGAACAGCGCCGACAAGAGGAAGCCGCAGATCGTCGCATAGGTCGTCGGCCACGACTGCCGCAATAGTTCCGGCCAGTCCGTTCGCAGCACGGCGACGACGTCGCCCGGCGACGGGATCTGATAGGCGGGAATTTGGAACAGGCGGATGGCGAGGTCCCAAGCCGCCACGATGAACACCAGGAACAGAAATGGGCGCACCCACGCCGCATTCAGCAGCCTCGACAGGCCGCCCGCTTCCTTGCTCTCCGCCACGTTCCGCTTCCCTGCTTGACCGTTTCTCGGATTGGAAATTAACCCGTTGGATAAATACTGTCCAGCCCGATTTCGCGCGGCATTTTGAGCGCATTCGGTCGTCATGCCCGGGCTTGACCCGGGCATCCACGCCTTATGGACTTGGAAAAACGTGGATGGCCGGGTCAAGCCCGGCCATGACGACGCAATGCAACAATTTCGCGCTTCGCTAAACCGCCTGCTGCGCGGTCACCTGCAGCTTCGGCGCCTTGCTCTTCCCGAACGCTGCGATCGACTTCCCCGTCAACGCCGCCAGCACCAGCGCAATCATGTGCTCCAGCCGTTCATCGCGGGCGTCCTTCGACAAGAGATCGCGGCCGAAGATCACGCTCAGCGTCGCGCTGTTGGAGAGATAGAAGAAGGCGAGCGCGGCAATCGAGATGTAGAGCTGCACCGGATCGACCGCGGCACGGAAATCGCCGCTCTTCACGCCGCGTGTCACCACGGTGCGGATCATCTCGACGAACGGCGAATGCATCGATTTGACCTTGGTCGAACGCTTCAAATGCCGCGCTTTCGCAAGGTTCTCGGTATTCAGCAGCGCGAGGAATTCCGGATTGCGGATGAAATAGTTCCAGGTGAAATCGATCAGCCGCGCGATCGCCTCCGGCGGCTCGAGATGCTCGAGATCGAGCCCGCGTTCCTCGGCGCGGATCTTCTCATAGGCGCCTTCGAGCACCTCGAGATAGAGATCCTCCTTGTTGCCGACGTGGTAATAGAGCATGCGCTTGTTGGCGCCGGCCTGCTTGGCGATGCTGTCGACGCGCGCGCCGGCGAGCCCATGAGCGGCGAACTCCGCCTTCGCCGCTTCGAGGATGCGCAGCCGCATCCCCTCGGGGTCACGCTGCCACTTCAGAGTTCGCTTTGCCTTGGCCAATCGGATCGCTCAATTCAGTCGGAACGTTGGATGTAGCACGGCTGAGAGCGTTTGAGAATGAATCTCCGCGGTCACGCTGACGTAAGGGTGGGCAAAGCGAAGCGTGCCCACCATCGCGAGTACAGCACTGGGTGGTGGGCACGGCGCAAGTGCGCCTTTGCCCACCCTACGACTGGCGCGAGGCGTGAGAGAAGCGTTACGCCACCTGCGGCGGCGACGGCTGCACCAGCAGCGTCGGGACGCTGCAGGTGCCGGTGCGCACGGTCATCACACGCGTGCCCGGCTTGCGGCCCGTGCGGATCTCCGAAACGTCGACGCCGGCGGCAACGAGCCGGGCATGGGTGGCGTCGATGTCGGTGACGCGCCAGCAGATGCCGCGCAGGCGGTCCGGTGCATCGGCCTCCGTTTTGCCGGGCTTGTGCGCGACCTCGACGATCAAATCGCCGCAGCGGAAGAACATCAGCCGGCCCCAATCTGCGTGCGAACGATCGAGCGCCATGTCGAGGCCGAGGCGGGCGCCATAGAGCGCGGCGGCGCGTTCGGGATCGGCGGTCGCAACCACCACGTGATCCATCGCGGTGATGCCCGCGGGCTGGGTGCGGACCGAAAGCGGGCGCTCCTGCTCCCGCTCGAGGAAGAACATCCGCACGCCGCGCGTCGCATCGGTGGCTGCTCGGGTGCGCTTCCACGATAGCGTCGCGCCGGAGATATCGTCCTGGCTCTCCACCTCCGAGACCGGCTCCGGCCGCAGCGTCAGGCGCTCCAGCCTCCGATGCATCTTTTCGATGTCGTTGGTGCGAAAGCACAGGCTCGCGAGCCCCTCGCCCTGCGATGCCAGCACCGCGCGGATGCGGCCCGCGTTCTCGCTCTCGCCGCTCGGCGCCATCAATTCCACCGACGTGTTGTCGAGCGTGAACAGCACCCGCGCGGCGCCGTCGCTGACGTTCTTCCACGCTGGCGAGCGCGCGAACAGCGTCTCGTAGGCCGCCGTTGCCGCCTCGATATCTCCGGTGAGGACGACAACATGGTCGAGCGCGGCGATCATGGGAACAGCCCTCGCGTGTTCTTGGCGGCCCGGACTTTCTCCACCCCGATCGCCATCGCCGCGGTGCGATGCGGGATGTTGTCGGCCTTCGCGCGCTTCAGCATCGTCTCGAATGCGCGGTCGAGGATCTGGTATTCACGCCGCATCACCTCCTCCTCTTCCCAGAACAATTGCTGCAGATCCTGCACCCATTCGAAATAGCTCACCACCACGCCGCCGGAATTGCAGAGAATATCGGGAATGAGGAAGATATCATTGCGCTTGTCCAGGACGAGATCAGCCTCCGGCGTGGTCGGACCGTTGGCGCCTTCCGCCAGCACGCGGCACCTGAGCTTGGCGGCGACGCGAGCGTCGATCACGCGCTCCATCGCCGCCGGCACCAAGACGTCGCAGGGCAGCGTCAGCACCTCGGCAGGATCGAAATGCAGTTCGTTGGAGAAGCCGGCGATGCTGCCATGCAGTTGCGCATGGTGCATCAGCGCGGGGATGTCGAGGCCTTTCTCGTCATAGAGCGCGCCGGTGTGGTCGGAGACCGCCGTTATCTTGAGCCCGTAATGATGTAGTTCCAGCGCCGCATAGGAGCCGACATTGCCGAAGCCCTGGACCACGGCGGTGGCGCCGGAGGGATTGATCGCAAGCTCCTTCAGCACCCGCCTCGCGAGATAGGCGACGCCGCGCCCGGTCGCCTCGCGCCGGCCGAGGGTGCCACCGGAGGAGACCGGTTTGCCCGTGACGATCTCGGTCACGGTCTGGCCCTGGTACATCGAATAGGTGTCCATGAACCAGGCCATCACCTGCTCATTGGTACCCATGTCCGGGGCCATCACGTCAGTATGCGGGCCGACGAAGGGAATCATCTCCTGCATGTAGCGACGCGACAGCGATTCCAGTTCGCGCTTGGAGATCTGGGTCACATCGACATTGACCCCGCCCTTGGCGCCGCCATAAGGCAGGCCGACGAGGGCGCATTTCCAGCTCATCCAGATCGCAAGCGCCGCGACCTCGCCGATATCGACGGAGGGCGCAAAGCGGGTGCCGCCTTTGGTCGGGCCCATGGTGAGGTGGTGCTGGACGCGATAGCCCTCGAACACCGCCACCGTGCCGTCGTCGCGGTGGATCGGGCAGGAGACGGTGACCGACCGCTTCGGCATCAATAGCCGCGCGCGCTCGTCCATGGGGATTTCGAGATGGTTGGCGATCACGGTGAACTGGTTCGCCGCCATCTCGAACACCGGCCCGGAATATACAGTCATCGCCCTACCCCCATTGTCTTACAACCAGGAACTTAAGACAGCCGCCGTCCGTTATCGGACGGCATGCTGACAAAACCGGGAACGGTGGTAGTCCCCCGACTTGGCCATCTCAAGCCGCAAAGACGGCATGGTTGCGAATAATTTCAGCGAACGCACATAATATCCGGTGCTAAGCTGAAGCTGCCGCCGGGATCACCCATCACCCCACGACGGAAAACGAATGCAGGCTCTCTTCATCGGACAGACCTATATCGACGTCACCTTCATCACCGACCATCTGCCGACCGGCGACGAGAAACATGTGGCGGACGCCTATGCGGTCTCCTTCGGCGGCAATGCCGTCACTGCGGCATTTTGCTGCGCCAAGCTCGGCATCGTGCCGGACCTGATCGCCACGATGGCCAACGACTGGCTGGGGCGGATGTTCTGGGACATGGCCGCGAAGTATGGAATCTCCGTCCATCCGCGCAAGGTCAACTCGTCCTCGCTGTCCTTCATCATGCCGAAGGATGGCAAGCGCGCCATCGTCCGCTGCCGCGACGACGAGCATATCCATCCCTTCCCGCTGTTGAACCTGAAGGGCTGCCGCGCGCTGCATATCGACGGCCACCAGCCGGACGCTGCCATTCATTATGCAAAGCTTTGCCGCGAGGATGGCATCCTGACCTCGCTCGACGGCGGCGGCCTGCGCACCAACACCCATGAGCTGTTGGAATATATCGACGTCGCGATCGTCGCCGAGCGCCTCTGCGAGCAGATGGACCTGACGCCGGAAAAGATGCTCGATTATCTCAAGGGCCGCGGCTGCCGGGTTGGCGGTGTGACGCAGGGTGAGAAGGGCCTGCTATGGTATGACGAGGCCGGCGTGGTTCGCACCATCCCAGCGCTGCCGATCCCGCGCGAGCGCGTGATCGACACTAACGGCGCCGGCGACGTGTTCCACGGCGCCTATATCTATTCCTACCTCGCGCATCCCGGCAAAACCTGGAAGGATCATTTCGAGTTCGCGCGCGCCGCCTCGACCTACAAGATCCAGAAGCTCGGCAACGAGGCGGGACTACCCTCGCTTGCCGACATCGAGGCGGTGAAGCAGGAGTTCCAGGTTGGCGCGTAACGTCAGCGCATAAGGGAGCGCTTGTCAGCATGGGACGTGTTTTTGTCGCCGGCAGCATCAACATGGATGTGGTCGCGACCGCCGAGCGCCACCCGCGCGTCGGCGAAACCGTCGCGGGCAACGCCGTGCTGTATTTCCCTGGCGGCAAAGGCGCCAACCAGGCTGTCGCCGCCGCCAAGCTCGGCGCGCCAACCACGCTGATCGGCCGGCTGGGTAAGGACGCTTTCGGAGCGCAGTTGCGGACGTTCCTCGCAGCCCAAGGCGTCGACCTCAGCTTCGTCAAGGACACGCCCGAGACGCATACGGGCACCGCGATCATCACCGTTGCGGATGCGGACAACACCATCGTCGTGGTGCCCGGCGCGAATGCGCTGGTCGATGTCGCGATGCCCGTGCTGGCAAAGGGCGACATTGCGGTGAGCCAGTTCGAAATCCCGCAGGCGACCATCACCGCCTTCTTCAAGAGCGCCCACGCCGCCGGCGCCACCACGATCCTCAATCCGGCACCGGCCAGGGAATTCGATAACGAATTGCTCGACCTTGTCGATATCCTCGTCCTCAACGAGACCGAGCTCGGCTTCCTGACGGGGCGCGAGCTGCGCGACAGCGACGATTACACCCGCTTCATCGATGCAGCCCGTTCACTGGTGGGGAGCGACAAGATCATCTGCGTCACGCTCGGCAAGCGCGGCGTGCTCGCGCTGGCAGAAGGTGAGCCGCTGATGGCACCGGGGCGCGAGGTCAAGGCGATCGACACCACGGGCGCGGGTGATTGCTTCGTCGGCGCACTGGCCTCGCAACTCGCGGGCGGCAGCAACCTTCGTGATGCGCTGGGTTATGCGAACGTCGCAGCATCAATTTGTGTGCAACGAATGGGCGCTGCCCCGTCGATGCCGACGGCGGCAGAGGTAACACGTGTGCTGGATGCGTAGGGTGGGCAAAGGCGCGTCAGCGCCGTGCCCACCATTTTACGCTCCGCAAGGGGATGGTGGGCACGCTGCGCTTTGCCCACCCTACGAATTCACGCCAATGCGCTCTTGAGATCGAAGCTTGGATCGGCCGCCTGTTCCGGCGAGATCGAGCGATTGGCGCCGAGCAATCTCCGGCCGAACATGTGATCGCCGGCGCGGTTGACGGATTCGATGCCGACGAGATGGCCATCGCGGTAACAAAATGCCGAGAACTGCCCCTGCTCGCGGTCACCGCGCACAACGACGCGATCATAGCCGGTGGTCAGGCCTGCCATCTGCAATTTGTCCGGCCCCTGGTCGCTCCAGAACCATGGCAGCCCATCATAGGCCTTGGCATTGCCCGTGAGCCGCGCGGCGACGCAGCGCGCATGGTCGGTCGCGTTCTGTACCGACTCCAGTCGCAGCGAGCCGCCGAACCGCTCGCTCTTGTAGAGCGCGCAATCGCCGATGGCCGAGATATTCGGATCCGAGGTGAGCAGGTGCTCGTCGACGATGATGCCGGATGCCGCCGGCAAGCCGGCTTCCGCCGCGATCTCGACATTCGGCAATACGCCGACGCCGACCACGACGAGGTCGGCAGGGATATGCCGGCCATCGCTGAGGCTGACGCCGGTCACCCTGGCGCCATCGGCCTCGATGCTCGTGACCTGAACGCCGAGATGGATACGGATACCCGTGGTCGTGTGCCGCGAGTGGAAATAGTCGGAGATTTCCGCCGTCACCGCACGCGCCATGACACGCCCCGCCAGTTCGACCACATCGACCTCGAGGCCTTTCGCGCGCGCGGTCGCGGCGAACTCCAGCCCGATGAAGCCGGCACCGATCACGACGACGCGCAGGCCGGGCTTGAGCAGATGCCGCAGCGCCTCGCTCTCGTCCAGGGTGCGGAGATAGCGCACCGCTTCCAGATTGGCATTGGGGATATCGAGCAGCCGGTTGCGCGCGCCGGTCGCAAGCACCAGGTGACCGTAATCGAGCGGCGCGCCGGAATGGAGCGTGAGCTTTCGCCCGACCCGGTCGATCGAAACGGCACGGTCGGTAATCAACTCGACGCTCTGGTCGAGATAGAATTTTCCTGGTCGGAACATCAGCGTCTCCGGCCCGCCGGTTCCCTTGAGGTAAGCCTTGGACAAGGGGGGCCGCTGGTATGGCAAATGGCCTTCGTCATTGAGGAGCGCGATGCGCTCGGCAAAGCCGTCCTGCCGCAGGGAAGCTGCCAGCTGGAAGCCGGCATGCCCAGCGCCGACGATGATCACCGGTCCTGCCGTCATCGCGACAGTCCGTTTGCAGACGCACAGGAGCAACCCATGCCGTTTCCTCTCTCCGCTGATGTGGCTTGCTCGCCTTGTCCTCGCGGCGCTCGTGTCCGCGTCTCAGACGATGGCGGACGCCATTTGGCCCCATGCTTTGCCGCGACGCAAGAGCGTTTCCAGCGGCGAAACGAAATAAGGCGTCATTTTGGGGCGGCTGGGATTGTCACTCCTCCCCTCGGCGACTTAAATGCCCGAAACGCCCTGACTGGGAGGCCCCTCATGCCGACACCCGACGTTACTACCACCGAACCGGCGCTGCTCAACATCGACGGCGCGATTGCCACGATCACGCTCAACCGGCCGGCGGCCTTCAACGCGATTGATCTGTCAATCGCAAAGAAGCTCGAGCAGTTTGGCGCTGAAGTCGAGGGCAACAACAATATCCGCGTGCTGGTGATCGAAGGCGCAGGCCGCGCTTTCTGCGCCGGCGGCGATCTGCAAACCATTGGCGCGGCTGTTGACGCCAATGATGTCAACTCGGTCGTCGGCGAGTTGCTCAAGCACTATCACACCTTCATTGCGACGCTCCGGCGGATGCCCAAGCTCGTGCTGGCGAGCGTGCATGGTTCGGCGGCCGGCGCCGGCCTGTCGCTTGCCTTTGTTGCCGACCTCTGCATCGCGGCCGAAGACGCCCGCTTCACGCCTGCCTATGCCAAGATCGGCGTCTCGCCCGACGGCGGCGGCACCGTCGGCCTTGCCGCGAGCGTCGGTCCCCGTCGGGCCCTGCAGATCTTCCTGGCCGAGGACGGTTTTTCGGCGGCGCAGGCTTACGATTGGGGCCTCGTCGCGAAGGTCGTTCCGGCGGTCGAGCTGAAAGCCGCGACGCGGGAGTTTGCGCTGAGGCTCGCGCAGAACGCGCCGGCTGGACTTGCCGCGACAAAGGCCCTGATCCACCGCGCGCCAACGACGCCGATCCAGGCGCAACTCGACGCCGAGCGCGATGCCATCATTAACTGCATGCAATCGGACGAATTCCGCATCGCCGTGAAGAAATTCACCAGCAAGTCGAAATAGGTTGGAGTCCTACTCCTTCCCGCCAACACGCATGAAATCGAAATCGCAGCCTTCGTCAGCCTGCAGGATGGTTTCATTGAACAGGTGCGCATAGCCGCGCCTGGCCCAGTCGGGCGTAGCTCGCGGCGGCAGCGCCGCGCGGCGCTTCTGCAGTTCGGCCTCGTCGACCAGAAGATCGATGCGGCGCTTTGCGACGTCGAGCTGGATCATGTCGCCGTTCTTCACGAGCGCGAGCGGACCGCCGACGGCGGATTCAGGCGTGATATGCAGCACGATGGTGCCGAATGCCGTACCGCTCATACGCGCATCCGAAATCCGCACCATGTCCTTTACACCGGCCCGCGCAAGCTTCCTGGGGATCGGCAGATACCCAGCCTCGGGCATTCCGGGCGCGCCCTTGGGCCCGGCGTTGCGCAGCACCAGCACGTCGTCGGCGGTGACATCCAATTCGGGATCATCGACGCGGTGCGTCATATCCTCCACGGATTCGAACACGACCGCGCGCCCGGTATGCTGCAACAGCTTCGGACTGGCCGCTGACTGCTTGATGACCGCACCGCGCGGCGCGAGATTGCCGTGCAGGATCGCCATGGCGCCCTCGGCCTTGATCGGATTCTGGCGCGAGCGGATCGCATCCTGCCCCGGCACCTCCTCGGCCGTCGCGACCACTTCGCGCAGCGTCTGCCCGGTGATGGTCCTCGCATCGAGATCGATGAGATCGCCGAGTTGCGCCATCAGTTTCGGCACGCCGCCGGCGTGGTGGAAATGCTCCATGTAATGCTCGCCCGACGGCTTCAGGTCGACCAGCACCGGCACCTCGCGGCCGAGCTTGTCGAAAGCTTCGAGGTCGATCTTGTATGGCGAGCGATGTGCGATGGCAGTCAGATGGATGAGACCGTTGGTCGAACCGCCAATCGCCTGCATCACGACCTGCGCATTACGGAACGACGCCGGTGTCAGAATCTCGCTCGGCTTCGGCCCCTTGGCCTTTGCCATCGCGGCGGCGACCCTGCCGCTCGCTTCCGCCGAACGGAATCGCTCAGCGTGCGGCGCAGGGATGGTCGCGCTCATCGGCAGCGACAGGCCGAGCGCCTCGGTGACGCAGGCCATGGTGGAGGCGGTGCCCATCACCATGCAGGTGCCGACCGATGGCGCGAGCCGGCCATTGACCGCCTCGATCTCGTTGTCGTCGATCTCGCCGGCGCGATATTTGCCCCACAGCCGCCGGCAATCGGTGCAGGCGCCGAGCACTTCGCCCTTGTGATGGCCGACCACCATCGGCCCGACGGGAATGACGACCGTCGGCAGATCGGCGCTGACGGCGGCCATGATCTGCGCCGGCAGCGTCTTGTCGCAGCCGCCGATGACAACGACCGCGTCCATCGGCTGGGCGCGGATCATCTCCTCCGTATCCATCGCCATCAGATTGCGCAGATACATCGAGGTCGGATGCGCAAAGCTTTCCGCGATCGAGATCGTCGGGAACACGAACGGCATCGCGCCTGACAGCATCACGCCGCGCTTCACCGCCTCAAGGATTTGCGGGACGTTACCGTGGCAGGGATTGTAGTCGCTATAGGTGTTGGTGATGCCGACGATCGGACGGTCGAGCGCGTCGTCCGAATAGCCCATCGCCTTGATAAAGGCCTTGCGCAGGAACAGGGAGAACCCGGCGTCGCCATAGCTTGTCAGCCCCTTGCGCAGTCCTTCAGCCATTTCTTCATCCTCTCGTCTTGTTGCGGGCACTAACGGAGTGCGGCGGCCGTTGTCAACGTCGGATCCCTGAGTGCATCACTTCCAGTCGATGACCCCGCTTTTGTCGCCGTCGAACTCCATGCCGCAGAACGCGCCGCCCTGGTAGAAGTCGCCGACGGGATCGGGCAGCAGTTTGGCCTGCTCAGCCATCGCATGTTCCCGGAAATCTTCCGCGCGGCCGGTCGGGCGGTAGCCGAGATCGTAGGCACGGTGATTGTCCCACCAGGCGCGCTCGTTGTAGGAGGCGCCGTAAAAGATCTCGAAATGGATGCCGGGATGCTCGAGCCCGATGCGGCAGAGCTGCACCAGATCCTCCGGCTTCAGCCAGATCGAGAGCCGGCGATGATCGAGCGGTTTGTCACCAAAATTGCCGATCCGCAGGCAGGTCACCTTCAATCCATGCTTGTCGGCATAGAGCGCGCCGACCGCTTCGCCAAACACCTTGCTGACGCCGTAGCGGCTGTCGGGACGTGCCGTCACATCGGTGCCGATGCGGTGATGGCGCGGATAGAAGCCGACCGCGTGGTTCGAGGAAGCGAAGATCACGCGCTTCACACCCTTTTTGCGGGCGGCCTCGAACAGATTGTAGCAGCCGATGATGTTGGACTGGAGGACAGAGTCCCAGGGGCCCTCGACCGAATAGCCGCCGAAATGCAGGATGCCGTCGACGCCTTCGCAGATCGCCTCGACCTGTTCGAGATCGGCGAGATCGGCAGCCTTGAACGTTTCGTTTGCGCCGAGATCGGCCGGCGTCTTGAGATCGCTGAGCACGAGGTCGGGATAGATCGGCGGCAGCAGCTTGCGCAGGCTGGTGCCGATACCGCCGGCCGCGCCGGTCATCAGGATGCGTGGCATTTCGTCCCCCGTTTCTTCCCTCGTTGTTTCAGCCGATTTGCGGTCGGTGTCCGACAATGATAGCAAAATGAGGCGCGAGGAAACATCACAACGAGAACAGCAAATGTCCGATACGTATTCCGCCGGCTGGCGTCCGGCGACGTTCTATCCTGATCCCGCGATCCATGCGCTCGATCCGCGCTTCGAGAAATACTGGCTCAAGCTCTCGGCAGTAGAGCGGCTGGCCACCGGCCTGCGCTGGGCCGAGGGTCCGGTCTGGTTCGGTGACGGGCGCTATCTTCTGTGTAGCGACATCCCTAACCAGCGCATCATCAAGTGGGAAGAGGAAACCGGCGCGGTCAGCAATTTCCGTAAGCCCTCCAACTTCGCCAACGGCAACACCCGCGACCGGCAGGGTCGGCTCGTCACCTGCGAGCACGGCGGCCGCCGCGTGGTGCGCACCGAGTATGACGGATCGATCACGGTGTTGATGGACTCCATCAACGGCAAACGGCTGAACTCGCCCAATGACGTTGTCGTGAAGTCCGACGGCTCGATCTGGTTCACTGATCCTACCTTCGGCTTGCTCGGCAATTACGAAGGCTACACGGCCGAATCCGAGATCGATGCCAACGTCTACCGGATCGACGGCGAGACCGGCAAAGCGACCATCGTCGCCGAGGGCGTTTTGGGGCCGAACGGTCTGTGCTTCTCGCCGGATGAAAAGATCCTCTACATCGTGGAATCCCGCGGCGTACCGAACCGCAAGATCCTTGCCTATGACGTCGCGCCCAGTGGCGACAAGATTGCCAACAAGCGGGTCTTCGTCGATGCCGGCCCGGGCACGCCCGACGGCATGCGTTGCGACATCGACGGCAACCTCTGGTGCGGCTGGGGCATGGGCGATCCCGAACTCGACGGCGTCGTCATCTTCGCGCCCGACGGCGTCATGATCGGCCGTATCGCCTTGCCTGAGCGCTGCGCCAACCTCTGCTTCGGCGGCTTGAAGCGCAACCGCCTGTTCATGGCCGCCAGCCAGTCGATCTATGCGCTTTACGTCAACACGCAAGGCGCGCTCGGCGGGTAGAAACACGGCGCCGGGGCGAAGGCCCCGGCGCCGCAATAGTGTCGTGAAAGGCTTACGCCGCGTTGAAGCCGGCGACGGCCTTCACCTCGAGATATTCTTCGAGGCCGAACTTGCCCCATTCGCGGCCGTTGCCGGACTGCTTGTAGCCGCCGAACGGCGCGGTGCGTTCGTTCGGAACGCCCTGCAGGTTGACGTTGCCGGCGCGGATCTGGCGGCCGACCTTGCGCGCGCGCTCGACCGTGCCGGCGGAGACGTAGCCGGCAAGACCATAGGGCGTGTCGTTGGCGATGCGCACCGCGTCTTCCTCGTCCTTGGCGCCGATGATGGTCAGCACCGGCCCGAAGATTTCTTCGCGAGCAATCGTCATCTCGTTGGTGACGTCGGCGAAGATGGTCGGACGGACGTAGAAGCCCTTGTTGACGCCCTCGGGCAGGCCCGGGCCGCCAGCGACGAGCGTGGCGCCCTCGTCGATGCCCTTCTTGATCAGCGCCTGGATCTTGTCCCACTGGCCGCGGTTGACGACCGGGCCGATGGTGGTGCCGTCGCCGCGAGGATCGCCGGCCTTGGTCTTGTCGGCGACGCCCTTGGCGATCGCGGCCACTTCCTTCATCTTCGACAATGGCACGATCATCCGCGACGGCGCGTTGCAGGACTGGCCCGAATTGTTGAACATGTGCATCACACCGCCGGTCACCGCCTTCACGAGGTCGGCGTCGTCGAGGATGACGTTCGGCGACTTGCCGCCGAGTTCCTGGCTGACGCGCTTCACGGTCGGCGCGGCGCGCTTGGCGACATCGACGCCGGCGCGGGTCGAGCCGGTGAACGAGATCATGTCGATATCCGGGTGCTCGCTCATGGCGGCGCCGACTTCGGGGCCGAGGCCGTTGAGCAGGTTGAACACGCCCTTCGGCACGCCGGCTTCATCGAGGATTTCGGCGAAGATCAGCGCCGAGGTCGGCGTGAACTCGGACGGCTTCAGGATCATGGTGCAGCCGGCCGCGAGCGCCGGCGCGACCTTGCAGGCGATCTGGTTCAAGGGCCAGTTCCAGGGCGTGATCATGCCGATGACGCCGACCGGCTCGCGGACGATCACGGCGGTGCCCATGGTCTCCTCGAATTCGTACTTCTTGAGCACTTCTAAAGTATTCATGAGATGGCCGAGGCCGGCGCCGGCCTGCAGCTTCTCCGCCATCGGCAGCGGGGCGCCCATCTCGTCGGAGACAGCGGCGCCGATCTCCTTCATGCGGCGCTTGTAGATCTCGACGACCTTGGTCAGCAGCGCGACGCGCTCCTCGCGGCTGGTCTGCGAATAGGTCTCGAAGGCGCGCTTGGCGGCAGCCACCGCCTTGTCGACGTCGGCCTTGGAGCCGAGCGCCACCTCATACATCGCCTCTTCGGTCGCCGGATTGATGACGGGGGTGGACTTCTTGACGACGGGATCGACCCAGGCGCCGTCGATATAGAATTGCAGGCGGTTGACCATCGGAAACCTCTTGTGCGGGGCGTATGGAGAACAGAACGGAAGCGTTCGGCAGGCATCCTTGCACGAAAGCTTGATGAGTTGAACCCGCCATATGCGGTGCGCCGACAGGCGGCGGATACCGGATATAAGATCAGCCCCGCGATGGTGGCAAGACGGCCCGCTGTCGCTCCCTCCCCTCTCCCTCCTCCTGTCTCACACCGCCATTTTGCGGTGCCGCACCGGGGCGCCGACGGTCACCGTTTCGGCGGCGTCGATGATGGCGTTGGCGTCGATGCCGTGGTGGCGATAGAGGTCGCCGATCGAGCCGGTCTGGCCGAAATGCTCCACGCCCAGCGCCTCGACGCGATGGCCGCGCACGCTGCCGAGCCAGCCGAGCGAAGCCGGATGGCCGTCGAGCACGGTGACGAGACCGCAGTCGCGGTGCAGGACTGAGAGCAGCTTTTCGACATGGCTGAGATGCTGCACGCCGCGCCGGTCGCGACGCAAATTCCGTGCCGCGGTCCATCCCGCATGGAGCCGGTCGGCGGAGGTGATCGCAAGCAGACCGACATCGCGGTGGCTCTCGCCGATGAAGCCAACCGCCTCGATCGCCTCCGGCCCGACCGCGCCGGTATAGGCCACCACGATATCGCAGTTCGGCCCCGGCCGCCGCAGCCAATAGGCGCCGTCGGTGATGTCGCGCTGCAGCTCCGGCGTCATGATCCGCTGCGGCTGCTCGATGGTGCGGGTCGACAGCCGCAGATAGACCGAGCCGCCCTCGGCGCCCTCACCCTGCATGTGCTGGAAGCCCCATCCCATCATCACCGCGAGTTCATCGACGAACGCAGGCTCGAATGCGGTGAGCCCATCCTGGCCGATGCCGATCAGCGGCGTCTTGATCGACTGGTGCGCGCCGCCTTCGGGCGCCAGCGTCACGCCTGATGGCGTCGCCGCCACCATGAAGCGCGCATCCTGGTAGCAGGCATAGTTCAGCGCATCGAGGCCGCGCTCGATGAAGGGATCATAGAGCGTGCCAACCGGTAGCAGCCGCTCGCCGTTGATCTGGTGCGACAGCCCGAGCGCCGAGAGCAGGATGAACAGGTTCATCTCGGCGATGCCGAGCTCGAAATGCTGTCCTTTCGGCGAATATTCCCAGGTGTAGGCGGAGGGGATCTTCTCCTGCCGGAACAGATCGTGGTTCTCCGCCTTTGCGAACAGGCCGCGGCGATTGACCCAGGCGCCGAGATTGGTCGACACGGTGACGTCGGGCGACACCGTGACGATGCGCGCGGCGAGCGCGCTGTCGCCGCGCGCGATCTCGTTCAGCACCAGGCCGAAACCCTGCTGCGTCGACATCTGCGCCGACGGCTTGAAGGCGAGCTGCGGCGGCACCTCAATCTCAGGCGCTTCCAGCCGACGACGCCCCTCGCGGTTGAACGGCGCCTCGCCAAGGAACGCTTCGAGCGCGGCCGGATCCTGCGACAGGCCTTCGAACTTTTCCCATTCGTGGCCCGGCCGGATGTTCTGGCTGGCGCGCCATTTCTCCATCTGCGCGACCGTCATCAGCCCGGCGTGATTGTCCTTGTGGCCCTGGAACGGCAGGCCGACGCCCTTGATGGTGTAGGCGATGAAGCAGACCGGGCGATCATGGTCGATCGATTCGAACGCCTCGATCATGCTCGCCATGTCATGGCCGCCGAGATTGGACATCAGCGCCAGCAGCTCTTCATCGCTGCGACGGTCGATCAGGGCAGAGACCGGTCCCTGGTCGCCGATGTCGTCCCGCAGATGCTTGCGGAACGCGGCGCCGCCCTGGAAGCAGAGCGCAGCATACATCTGGTTCGGGCAATTATCGATCCAGCGCTTCAACGCCTCCCCGCCCGGCTCGGCGAAAGCCTCGAGCATCAGCTTGCCGTATTTGACGATCACCACGTCCCAGCCGAAGTTGCGGAACATGGTTTCGAACTTGGCCCACAATCCTTCGCGCACGACGGCATCGAGCGACTGCCTGTTGTAGTCGACCACCCACCAGGTGTTGCGCAGGCCGTGCTTCCAGCCCTCCAGCAGCGCCTCGAAGATGTTGCCTTCGTCCATCTCGGCGTCGCCGACCAGCGCGATCATGCGGCCCTCGGGCCGGTCCTTCATCCAGCCATGCGATTTGACGTAGTCCTGCACCAGCGAGGCGAACAGCGTCTGCGCCACGCCGAGCCCGACCGAGCCGGTGGAGAAGTCGACATCGTCGACATCCTTGGTGCGCGACGGATAGGACTGCGCGCCCTTGTAGCCGCGGAAATTCTCCAGCTTCTCGCGGGACTGATGCCCGAACAGGTACTGGATCGCATGGAACACCGGGCTCGCATGCGGCTTCACGGCGACGCGATCCTGCGGGCGCAGCACCGAGAAATAGAGCGCCGACATGATGTTGGCGAGCGAGGCTGACGATGCCTGATGGCCGCCGACCTTCAGCCCATCGGCGTTGGGGCGGATATGGTTGGCGTGATGGATCGTCCAGGACGACAGCCAGAGCACTTTCCGCGCCAGCGCGGACAACAGCTCCAGGCGAGCGGGCGCAATTCCCATGACCATGCTCCGGGCGTGATTCAATATGCGCCGATTTTAGCGGGGGAGCCATCGGCAAAAATCTCAAATCCTTGCGACATACCTTCCAGGATTGGGATAAATTCCCACGTCCTGGTTCCAAACTGCGAGTTCATCCCAATGCCAGCGCTAGACGCCATCGACCGCAAGATCCTCAGCCTGCTGCAGACCGACAGCCGCATGACCATGCAGGAACTCGCCGACAAGGTCGGCCTGTCGGTCTCGCCGTGTCACCGCCGCGTGAAGCTTTTGGAGCAGCGCGGCGTGATCACGCGCTATATCGCTACCGTCGACCAGAAGGCGCTGGGACTGCATGTCAGTGTATTCATCTCGATCAAGCTGGCGCGGCAGAAGGAGGAAGACCTCAACCGCTTCGCGCGCGCGATCTCGAAATGGGATGAGGTTCTGGAATGCTATCTGATGACGGGAAACCGCGACTATCTCCTGCGCGTCGTCGCCGCCGACCTCTCCTCCTATGAGGCCTTCCTGAAGAACAAGCTGACGCGGCTCGACGGCATCGCCTCGATCGAGTCGAGTTTTGCATTGAGCCAGGTGAAGTACTCGATCGCGCTGCCGGTGTGAGGCGGAGCTACGATTCCGTAGGATGGGTAGAGCGCAGCGAAACCCATCATTCGCGCAGCTTGCTCCATCGCGATGGGTTTCGCTTCGCTCTACCCATCCTATGATGTCGTCCCCAGCAAAGGTGGGACCCATAATCACAGGGAGATGTTGTGGCGCGAGCCACCACTCTTTCCACCGTCATTGCGAGCGCAGCGAAGCAATCCATTTCTCCGCAAGCGGCACTATGGATTGCTTCGCTGCGCTCGCAATGACGGGGATGGGTTCGGATTCAAATTTCAAACAGCGTGAGGATGTGAGTTCGCGTTCTCGCAGCACGACGTGCCCGAGCTTTGCTTCAGTTTCCGCCCTCGCATCGATCAGAGGGCGCAGGGAAAGCCGGGTGCTGGTTGCACCCGTGGGTCCCGTGCAACAAAAAGCACGGGGGTAGGACCACAGGTTCAACCGAAGCATTCCGGCTTTCCCTGCGCGATGGTGTTACGGCTTACTTCGTGCTCTCCCCGGTGACCGGGCTCTTTTGCCACCGTCACTTCACAAGAAGCTTAGCGCCAGCGTCGGGGCGCCAGGACCACACGACTTCGCCGTCCGCTGATGCTGCGTTCGTCTTTCGCCACACCTGCGTCCACCGCATCTCACCGCAACGTTCGTGACGATCGCGAGCCGCCCCTCATCCGCCGTGAGACGCGCGGAGTTAAATCACTGATTTGCCCGACGGCGAAAGCGGAATGTTTTTTCTGCGAGGGGTGGACAGACTTTTGCTGATTTGCCCGTCGGGTTGTTATGTCGCACCCATTGCATCCACATCGTCATTGCGGGGCGATGCGAAGCATCGAGCCCGGAGTCCATCCAGCCGCAGAACACGTGGTGAAATGGATTCCGGGTTCGTGCTTCGCACGCCCCGGAATGACGGCGGAGTTTGAGGCTCGAGAAGTGGTGGGTTACGCTTCGCTAACTAACCCACCCTACGAACCACGGACTGCGAGGCTCTTCATCAATGCGGAGATACCAAACGTCCAGGGTTCGCATTCGTCGCTTGAGCGCATGCGGTTGACGAGCTTGCCGAGCTCGGGGGCAGCGATGGTGACGATGTCGTCGCGCTTGTGGGTAAAGCCCTGGCCCGGCGCATCGCGGTCTTTTACGGGCGCGAACATGGTGCCGAGGAAAAGCGCAAAGCCATCAGGATATTGATGGACCGGTCCGATGGTCTGCGCCACGAGGTCGGTCGGATCGCGGCTGATCTTGCTGATCGACGAGTGGCCTTCGAGGACGAAGCCGTCCAGTCCTTTCACGGTCAGGCCGACATCCATGTTGCGCACATGGTCGAGCGAAAAACTGGCATCGAACAGGCGGAGCAGCGGGCCAACGGCGCAGGAGGCGTTGTTGTCCTTGGCCTTGGAGAGCAGCAGCGCCGAGCGTCCCTCGAAATCGCGCAGGTTGACGTCGTTGCCAAGCGTGGCGCCGACGATGTTGCCGCGGCTCGAGACGACGAGCACGACCTCCGGCTCCGGATTGTTCCAGGTCGATTTCGGATGCAACCCGGCATCCATGCCGGTGCCGACCGAGGACAACACCGGTGCCTTGGTGAAGACCTCCGCGTCGGGGCCGATGCCGACCTCCAGGTACTGGCTCCAGGCCTGCTGCTCTATCAGCACCTGCTTCAGCCGCATCGCCTCCTCTGATCCGGGCTTGAGCTTGGAGAAATCGTCGCCGACCAGCCGCACCACCTCTTTGCGGATGGCCTCGGCGGAAGCGGGATTGCCGCGCGCCCGCTCCTCGATCACGCGCTCCAGCATCGAAATGGCGAAGGTCACGCCGGCGGCCTTCAGCACCTGTAAATCGAGCGGCGCGAGCAGCCACGGCTTTTGCCGATCGCGGCGGTCCGGCGGCGTGTTGGCGAGGATGCTGTCGAGCTCGCCGAGCGGCTCGCCCTTGATGGCGCGCAGCACGGCGGCCGGATCGCCCTCCTCGCACAATGCACTGACGGTCGGAAAGCGTGCGGTCACATCGAACACGCCCTCGCCGCGGACAGCGACCACGGCCGGGCCTTGAAGCTGCGGCAACCAGACGCGCCCGACCAGCGTGCCGTTGGTGCCATCGTCAGGCAAAACATCGTTTGCGGTCAGCGCGATCATTTGGGCTGTCTCCCATCCCTTTTCGTTGTTGGCGGAGCTTCTTAGCACGCCTGCGACGCCAGTGTGAGACGCTCGTCATTCCGATGTCACACAAGCATCGTCAATTCCGGAACTCTACATCCCGACTGTGAGCAGCCGAGAGACAGCACTCCATGACCACATCCAGCCTGACCGACGAAGCCGCCCTGCGCGAGCGCATCAACCAGGAAATCGCCGACAATCTCGACGAGGAGCTCGAGCTCGAACTCGACGATATGCGGCTGGACGATCTCGACGACGCTGCACGGGCGGGCCTGCCTGTGCTCGATCGCAAGCTCTATTTCCGGGAATTGCTACGGCTGCAGGGCGAGCTCGTGAAGCTGCAGGACTGGGTGCAGCACGAGAAGAAGAAGGTCGTGATCCTGTTCGAGGGCCGCGACTCCGCCGGCAAGGGCGGCGTGATCAAGCGCATCACCCAGCGCCTCAACCCGCGCATCTGCCGCGTCGCGGCGCTACCGGCACCAAGCGAGCGGGAGCGGACCCAATGGTACTTCCAGCGCTATGTCGCGCATCTGCCGGCCGGCGGCGAGATCGTGCTGTTCGACCGTAGCTGGTACAACCGCGCCGGCGTCGAGCGTGTGATGGGCTTCTGCACCGACGAGCAATACCAGGAATTCTTCAAGTCGGTGCCGGAGTTCGAGCGCATGCTGATCCGCTCCGGCACCATCCTGATCAAATACTGGTTCTCGATCACCGACGACGAGCAGCAATTCCGCTTCACGATGCGGATCCAGGATCCGCTGAAGCAGTGGAAGCTGAGCCCGATGGACGTCGAGGCGCGGTCGCGGTGGGAGCAATACACCAAGGCCAAGGAGACGATGCTGGAGCACACCCACCTGCCCGACTCGCCGTGGTGGATCGTCGATGCCGTGGACAAGAAGCGCGCCCGGCTGAACTGCATCTCACATCTGTTGACACAGATTCCGTATCAGTCGGTGCAGCACATCCCGGTTGCGCTGCCGCCGCGCGTCCGCAATCCCGACTATCACCGCGGCCCGATCCCGCCCGAGATGTACGTTCCGGCGGCGTTCTGACGGAACGCGTTGTAGGGTGGGCAAAGCGCAGCGTGCCCACCTTTCTTGCACCGACCGTGGATGGTGGGCACGCTGCGCTTTGCCCACCCTACGCTTTCTGGCTACCAGGAAAAGCGCACCACGCCCTTGCCGGCGTAGGATTGGCTGATGCCAGAGAATTCGCCTTCGAAGGTTCCGGCCGCGGACCAGCCGTTCAGCCACTTCATCTCCAGCGATGCCGTGGTGAGCGCGGAATCATGCGCCTGCGCCGCGCCGTTGACGACGAAGGCCGCGCCCGGCAGCGTCTGGAACACGGCGCTCGCGGCGCGGTCCGGATTGAAGTCATGCGCCCAGGCGGCGCGGCCGCGCAGCGTCACCATTCCGTCCTGCACGGCGAAGGATTTGTCCGCGCGCAGGCCGAGCTCGGTGCGCGTGTCGGTGACGCTCTTGGCGGTGTAGTTCAGCGCAAAGGTGCTGGCGCCGGACACCACGGCCTCGGCATAGTTCGGCAGGTCGAAGGTCGTCACCTGCGCCGCCGCATAGGGCGTGAGGCCCAGCCACGGCGTGGCGTAGCGATAGCCGCCCTCGAGCCGGCCGGAATAGGTGTTGGCGTTGAACTCGGCCCGGAGGTGGTCGACACCTGCGACGGTGACGAAGCGGTCCGTGGTGACGTCCTGCCAGCCATAGGCGAATGCGGCGGAGAGATAGGCCGGGCCCGTGGTGGTGCGCGCGAATGCGCCGGCCTGGAACAGGTCGGAGCGGCCCCAGCCGAGGCCGTTGACGCTGAAATTGGTGCCGCCGCCGGCAAGCGCAAAGCCCGCGAGCAGCGACGGCGAGACGCTAACCAACCGCGGTGCCATAGACGTTGCTGCTCGCGTTGTTGGAGCCGAGCACGGCGTTGCCGTCCGTGGTCTGCGAACCGCCAAAGCCTGCGGCCCACACGCTCCAGCGCTGATCGAAGCCCGGCGGCGCGGCAGGCGCCTTGCGATAGACGGCGGCGTAGGCATCGCGTTCGCGCTTGCTGCGCGCCATGCGGGTTGAGGCGTAGGCGTTGGCGCCGTCCATATCGGCGAAGGGCATTGCGCCCGCGCCGTTACTGGGGTCGCCGTTGCGGCCGGCGACGAACGGATCGGTCAGCAATCCCAGGAACAGGTTCATCGCGTTGAAGGTCGCCTGCTGCGATCCCGTCGCCACCTCGCCGGAAGCTTGCGTCAAGCCGGCCGGCGTCAGCGATGCGAACGGCAAGGGAATGCTGCCATTGGCATTGAAGAAGTTGGTCAGCCCGCCAGCGACGTTATGCTGATTGATGTTGAGACTGGATTTGGCGCCGAAGTCGAGACCGAACGTCAGGTACACATTGGTCGCATCATAGCTCAGCGCCGCCGTCAGCGCGCCGGGCAGGCCGGCCACATTGAGGCCGCTGAATGTCGTCCCGCCAAGGCCGCCATCCGCGGTCAGGATCGTATAGGGCCACTTCGAAACCGAGCTGCCGGGCGACAGGCTGGCGCCGACCGAACCGGCGAGCGTCGCCGCCCCGGTCACATGGGCGAAGGAGGACGTGGTGGAGCTGAGCTGCACCAGATAGAGCGCGCCGGACTGGAGCGCGAGATTGCCGGCGACCGTGGTGGAAGCGCCTGGCACCGCATTGCCCGGCATGAAGGCGCCGCCGCTTGCGATCGTGGTGTTGCCGACCGTGCCGACGCCCGAGAGCACGCCGCCGGCGCTGACCGCCACGCTGCCGTTGATGACGCCATCGACCGCGAGCGTGCCGCCGAGCACGTTCCAGTCCTGCGCGCCGGTGCCGGTCACGGTCCATTTGGAGTTGTCGACCTTGTTGAAGGTCGAGAAGCCATCATACTGATTGCCCGGTCCGATCAGGCCGAGGTCGAACGTGCCGGTGCCGTTGCCGCCGAGCTGGAAGGTGTCGCCGCCGTTGGCGAGCACCAGGCCGTGGATGACGCTGCCCGGACCGAGCGTCAGGACATTGGGGATGCCGAAACCGCAGCCGCAGAATTCGATCGCAGCGAAACCGGCGGCGGCGTTGATGGTGCCCGAGTTGAAGACAGAGCCGCCACCGTTGACCACGATGCCGACGGCGTCGCTGCCGACATTGATGGTCCCGGTGTTGATGACCTGGTTGGTGCCGGCAGGTCCGGCAGTCGAGACGTTGATGCCGGCGGCCGGCGCGCCGTTTCCGACGGTGATTGTGCCCGCGTTTGTGACGGTGAGGGAATCGCCGACCGCGAAGATGCCTGTGGTGCTGTCGCCGCCGACAATGCTGCCTGTGTTGGTGATGGTGCCGGACGCGCCGAGGGAGAGCGGGAACGAGATAATGCCATAGCCCAACATGCCGACGTTGATCGTGCCGCTGTTGGTGATCTTCGTGTTGTCGCCGGCTGCGATGATAGCCATGCCGAAATCGTCTGATGTGATCGAGCCGGCGTTGCTGATCACCGCGTTGTTGCCCTGCACAGCAATGCCCGCGGCGTCGTGGCCGACCGTAATACTGGCGCCCGCAGTGTTGGTGATGGTGTTGTTGTCGTTGATCGCGAAGATGCCGGCCGTGGGCGAAGAGGTGAAGCCTGTCGTGATCGTGCCGGCGTTGGTCACCGTGCTGTTGCCTGCGACGAAGATACCGTTGCCGAAGTTGCCGACCGTGATGGAGCCGGTCGCGGCGTTGGTGATCGTGTTGTTCTGGCCCGCGAAGATGCCGGTGCTTCCTGGTGCAGCGGAAAGCGTACCGTTATTGATGACGGTATTGGAGTCGTTGAGGCCGATCGCCGCTATGCCGTTGTCGCCAACGGTCGCTCCCGGCTGCACGTTGACCGTGAGACTGTTGACGCCGGCGCCGGCTTCAAAACCGCTGGGGACGAGGCCGCTGCAGGTGACAGTCGCCCCGCTCGTTGCCGGATCGGGCACGCATTGCGCATGCGCCGCTACGGTCGACAGACACAGGCTAGCCAGGATCGCCGCCACGGCGGCCGTGTGCGCGCCGAGACCAGCAGGCAACCGAAACCACACGCCAACGCCCCCTTGTATCTGCACGGGCATGATTTGTGCGATGGAAGCGATTTAGCGTCTTGGCCGGTGGCCACCGGCCAAGACGCGTGGCGAAGTCGCCCGTTACCCCCTCCGGCCACAACCGTGGATGAGCTTTGGGATCTTCGCCATGTCACGCACGACCGAACAGTCGCTTGAGTTCCAATCGCATGGACAAGGCAGGTTACCGTGAAGAAGACGATTTGTGGAGTGGA
>NZ_JBVAPG010000150.1:0-19266 GCF_055413685.1 Bradyrhizobium sp. LeoA1Lang
CATCAGACTCGCTCGAAAGCGAATCCAACCCGCACACATCATCGCATGGTCACTTTGGCGTAGAGCTCACCAGGCCGCCGCCCAGCGCGCGCACTTCAAAACAAAAAGACAACTGTAATGCTAGAGCATGATCCGGAAAAGTGGAAACCGGTTTTCCGAAAAGATCATGCTCAAACAGAAAGATGAGATCATGATCCGATTCGGTCCAATCGGATCATGATCTAGTGTTCCCATCTCACTTCCGCCGCAAGCTGGCAGCATGCGCTTCCCCAGTGTATCAAACCCAAAAGCATGCGTGATTCGCTCCCGTCCGCGTGTATCGCGGCATTCCAGGAACACTTCATGTCTGGCACTTCGTCTCTCGGTCCCGCTCCCGATGCCCTCGAACTGGCGGCGCTGCTATGCTCGCGGGTCTGCCACGATCTCATCAGTCCTGTCGGCGCGATCGTCAATGGCCTTGAGGTCATCGACGACAATCCGAAACCCGAGGACCGCGATTTTGCACTCGACCTGATCCGCAAGAGCGCCAAGACCGCATCTGCCCGCCTGCAGTTCTGCCGGCTTGCCTTCGGTGCCGCCGGGTCGGCCGGCGCGCAGATCGATCTCGGCGATGCCCAGGCCATGGCGAAGGGGCATATCGAGGACGGCAAGGTGACGCTGACCTGGAATCTGCCGCGGCTGCTCTTGCCCAAGAACCGCGTCAAGCTGCTCCTGAATATGCTCGTGATCGCGCAGCAGACGATTCCGCGCGGCGGCACGCTGACGATCGATCCGGTCGGCGAGGGCGAGACGATGAGCTTTCGCATCACCTCGGCCGGGCTGAACGCCCGCGTGCCGCAGAACATCGTCGATATTCTCGGCAGCACCTCGGCCGCGGTCGATGCCCATGCAGTGCAGCCCTATTACACGAGGCTGTTGGCGCAGGCCTGCGGATTGACCGTCAAGCTCGCCCTCGAGGGCGAGACCGTGGTGGTCAGCGCGTCCTGACGATTGCTGCATGATCTCCTGGCGCGCAGGCGCTCAAGAGATCATGCGCAAACAACGACGTAGAGCGCGATCGGAGGCGCGAAGCGAGTACGCCGCGCGCCGCGACGGCGGCCATAGCGTTAACCAATTGTTTGCAACTTGCCGTTGATTTCGATCTTTTCTTCTTATCTCTTTGTTGATCCCGTTCTTTTCCACATACTCAACCAAACTTAAACGCTTTGCATGGAAGCTGGTCCAAGTTCCGTAAGGCGCGTCGATGTCGCGTGCCGCTGCGTACGAAGGCCAGGTTCATGGACGATTTGATGCGAGAGTTTCTGACCGAGACCAGCGAAAGCCTGGATACGGTCGACAATCAGTTGGTGAAGTTCGAGCAAGAGCCGAACAACGCGAAGATTCTCGATAACATTTTTCGCCTGGTACACACCATCAAGGGTACCTGCGGCTTCCTGGGGCTTCCGCGACTGGAAGCGCTGGCGCATGCCGGCGAGACCTTGATGGGCAAATTCCGCGACGGCATGCCGGTCACGGCGGAAGCGGTGACGCTGATCCTGTCGAGCATCGACCGCATCAAGGAGATCCTCGCAGGACTGGAGGCAACCGAAGCCGAGCCGGAAGGATCGGACGAAGACCTCATCGTCAAGCTGCACGAGATGGCCGAGCGCAGTTTCGAATCGATGGCGGCGGAGGCCGGCGGCGAGCCTGCTGCTGAGGTAGCGGCGCCTGTCGTGGCCGCGCCGCCGCTGCAGCCCGCGGCGACGGAGGGCACGCTGGTGGTGCAGACGCTCGAACGTCCACTGCGCCCCGGTGAAGTCTCGCTCGACGAGCTCGAGCGCGCGTTCCGCGAAACCGCCACCGAAGTGACGCCGCCCGCACCGGCTGCCGCGCCCGCGGCCAAGCCCGCCGCGCATGAGCCGGCCGCAGAGGTTGCCAAGGAGAAGAAGGCGCCGAGGAAGACGGCCGCCGCCGAAGGCGACATGCACGAGTCCGACAAGGTCGCCAACCAGTCGATCCGCGTCAACGTGGATACGCTGGAGCACCTGATGACCATGGTCTCCGAGCTGGTGCTGACCCGCAACCAGCTCCTGGAGATCTCCCGCCGCAACGAGGACACCGAGTTCAAGGTGCCGTTGCAGCGTCTCTCGAACGTCACCGCCGAGCTGCAGGAAGGCGTCATGAAGACGCGCATGCAGCCGATCGGCAATGCGTGGCAGAAGCTGCCGCGCATCGTGCGCGACCTCTCGGGCGAACTCGGCAAGCAGATCGAACTGGAGATGCACGGCGCCGACACCGAGCTCGACCGCCAGGTGCTCGATCTGATCAAGGATCCCCTGACGCATATGGTACGCAACTCCGCCGACCATGGTCTGGAGACCACGGCCGAGCGCGCGGCGGCCGGCAAGCCGGAGCAGGGCACTATTCGTCTCTCCGCCTATCACGAGGGCGGCCACATCATCATCTGCATCGCCGACAACGGCCGCGGCCTCAACACCGACCGGATCAAGGCGAAAGCTCTGGCCAACGGCCTCGTCACCGAGGCTGAGCTGGAGAAGATGACGGAAGCGCAGATCCACAAGTTCATCTTCGCGCCGGGCTTCTCGACCGCTGCGCAAGTCACTTCGGTTTCCGGCCGCGGCGTCGGCATGGACGTGGTGCGCACCAATATCGACCAGATCGGCGGCACCATCGACATCAAGTCGGTCGCGGGCGAGGGCTGCTCCGTCACCATCAAGATCCCGCTGACGCTCGCCATCGTGTCCGCGCTGATCGTAGAAGCAGCCGGCGACCGCTTTGCGATCCCCCAGCTCTCGGTCGTTGAACTGGTTCGCGCGCGGGCCAATTCCGAGCACCGCATCGAGCGCATCAAGGACACCGCCGTGCTGCGCCTGCGCAACAAGCTCTTGCCGCTGATGCATCTGAAGAAGCTGCTCAGGATCGATGACGGTTCGTCGAGCGATCCCGAGAACGGCTTCATCGTGGTGACGCAGGTCGGCAGCCAGACTTTCGGCATCGTGGTCGACGGCGTGTTCCACACCGAGGAAATCGTGGTCAAGCCGATGTCGACCAAGCTGCGTCACATCGACATGTTCTCCGGCAACACCATCCTCGGTGATGGCGCTGTCATCATGATCATCGACCCCAACGGCATCGCCAAGGCGCTCGGCGCTGCCGGCTCAGCCGCCCATGAGATGGCGGACGACAACGCCGCGGCCCATGTCAGCGGCGAGCAGCTCACCTCGCTCCTGGTGTTCCGTGCCGGCACCAGCCAGCCGAAGGCGGTGCCGCTCGGCCTCGTCACGCGCCTGGAGGAGATCGCCACCGACAAGATCGAGCTCTCCAACGGCCGCTACATGGTGCAGTACCGCGATCAGTTGATGCCGCTGGTGCAGATGGCTGATGTCAATGTGCAGAGCTCCGGCTCGCAGCCGATCCTGGTGTTCGCCGACGACGGCCGCTCGATGGGGCTCGTGGTGGACGAGATCATCGACATCGTGGAGGAGCGGCTGCACATCGAGGTCGCAGGCTCGCAGGATGGCATTCTCGGCTCTGCCGTGATCAAGGGCCAGGCGACCGAAGTGATCGACGTCGGCCACTTCCTGCCGATGGCCTTCTCCGACTGGTTCAGCCGCAAGGAGATGCGGCCGTCCTCCAACGCGCAATCGGTGCTTCTGGTCGACGACAGCGCGTTCTTCCGCAACATGCTGGCCCCGGTCCTGAAGGCCGCCGGCTACAAGGTGCGTACCGCGCCGAACGCACAGGAAGGGCTGGCCGCGCTGCGTTCGGGACAGGCGTTCGACGTGGTGCTGACCGACATCGAGATGCCCGAGATGAACGGCTTCGAGTTCGCCGAGAGCATCCGCTCCGATCAGCATTTGAGTAGCGTTCCGATCATCGCGCTGTCGGCGATGGTCTCGCCAGCCGCGATCGAGCGCGGGCGGCAAGCCGGCTTCCATGATTACGTGGCCAAATTCGACCGTCCCGGCCTGATCGCGGCGTTGAAGGAACAGACCGCCGAGATCAGGAAAGCGGCATAGTTGAGTCGGGCACAAGGAATTGAAACGATGACCAGCAAGACCGACACCATCGAAGGCACCATGGCCGAATACGTCACCGCCGTGATCGGCGGGCAACTGTTCGGCCTGCCGATCTCACGCGTGCAGGACGTGTTCATGCCGGAGCGGCTGACGCGTGTGCCGCTGTCCTCCAGCGAGATCGCTGGCGTGCTCAACCTGCGCGGTCGCATCGTCACCGTGGTCGACATGCGCGCGCGGCTCGGCCTGCCGAAGAACGACGATGGCAAGCCGCCGATGGCGGTCGGCGTTGATCTCCGCGGCGAATCCTATGGCCTCTTGATCGATCAGATCGGCGAGGTGCTGCGGCTGCCCGATGACAGCCGCGAAGAGAATCCGGTCAACCTCGACCCGCGGATGGCCAAGCTCGCCGGCGGCGTCCATCGCCTCGACGGCCAGCTTATGGTCGTCCTCGATGTCGACCGCGTGCTCGAACTGATGCCGGATGCGAAGGCGGCCTAGTCATCGCGCTCCAGGCGGGCACGCCTATTGAAGAACTGAAACGGAAACGTCCCTTGCGGGATGAGGAAGTAGAGGCCCAACATGAGAACCTGTCTTGTCGTCGATGACTCCAGCGTCATTCGCAAGGTCGCGCGTCGCATCCTGGAAGGCCTGGATTTCCAGATTGTCGAAGCCGAGGATGGCGAGAAGGCGCTCGAAGCCTGCAAGCGCGCCATGCCCGCCGCCGTGTTGCTCGATTGGAACATGCCGGTGATGGATGGCTACGAATTCCTCGGCAATCTGCGCCGCATGCCCGGCGGCGATCAGCCCAAGGTGGTGTTCTGCACCACCGAGAACGATGTCGCGCATATCGCCCGTGCGCTGCATGCCGGCGCCAACGAATACATCATGAAGCCGTTCGACCGGGACATCGTCACCGCGAAGTTCCAGGAGGTCGGCCTGATCTGAGTATCGTGTTCGATCCGGCGGCTGAAAGCCATCGGCATGAGAGCATGATCCGGAGAAGGCGTGCCGTTGAGCCGTTGGTGAAGTGATGAGTGTTGCGTTGACAAATGCCCCGTCCCGGACTTCGACGCGGGAGGAGCCGTTGCGGGTGATGGTGGTCGACGACTCCGTCGTCATCCGCGGCATGATCTCGCGCTGGATCGGCGCGGAATCCGACATGGAGGTGACGGCCTCTTTCCGCACCGGTCTCGACGCCGTCAATCAGCTCGAGCGCGTCAATCCCGATGTCGCCGTGCTCGACATCGAAATGCCGGAGCTCGACGGCATCTCGGCGCTGCCGAAGCTGCTCGCCAAGAAGCGCGACCTCGTCATCATCATGGCCTCGACGCTGACCCGTCGCAACGCAGAGATCAGCCTGAAGGCGCTGTCGCTCGGCGCGGCCGATTACATTCCCAAGCCGGAGAGCACGCGCGAGGCGGGCGCCGCCGAAACCTTCCGGCACGACCTGATCCAGAAGATCCGCCATCTCGGTGCCAAGGTGCGCCGGCGCGCGGCGCCCGTCGCCGCAAGCCCGGCAATAGCCCCGGTGCAGGACAAGGCGCGCGAAGCCGCGATCCGCCCGGCGACTTCGCAGCAGGCATTGGTGCGCCGCCCCTTCGGCATGCTGGCGCCGAAGGTGCTCTTGATCGGTTCGTCGACAGGTGGTCCGCAGGCGCTGATGGCGCTGGTCGCCGAGATCGGACCGGTGATCGACCGCTTTCCGGTGCTGATCACCCAGCACATGCCGCCGACCTTCACCACGATCCTGGCCGAGCATCTCGCGCGTGCCAGCCGCCGGCCGGCGCATGAGGCTGTTGACGGCGAGATCGTCAAGGCCGGCCAGATCTATCTCGCGCCGGGCGGCCGCCACATGCGCGTTGCGCGCCGCGGTGCCGAGATCGCGATCGCACTCGATGACGGGCCACCGGTGAATTTCTGCAAGCCCGCGGTTGATCCCATGTTCATGTCCGCGATCGATGTCTGGCAGGGCGGCATCATGTCGGTGATCCTGACCGGCATGGGGTCGGACGGCATGCGCGGCGGCAAGGATATCGCCGCCGCCGGCGGCAGCGTGATTGCCCAGGACGAGGCGACCAGTGTCGTGTGGGGCATGCCGGGCGCGGCGGCGAATGCGGGTATCTGCGCGGCCGTGCTGCCGCTCAAGGAGATCGGACCGAAGCTTAACCGGTTGTTTGCGGGAGATCGTTCGTGACGCCGTTGGATTATGACTATCTGCGCAAGCTCTTGAAGGAGCGGTCCGGCCTCGACCTGTCGTCCGACAAGCAATATCTGGTCGAGAGTCGGCTGGTGCCGCTCGCGCGCAAGTGGGGGTTGGCCGGCATTCCGGAACTGGTCCAGAAGATGAAGGGCGGCGGCGCCGAGGCGCTGACATCGGAAGTGGTCGAGGCGATGACCACCAACGAGACTTTCTTTTTCCGCGACAAGATTCCGTTCGATCATCTGAGGCAGGCGGTGCTGCCGGCGCTGATCCAGGCGCGCGCCGCGCGGCGTTCGCTGCGCATCTGGTGCGCGGCATCGTCGACCGGGCAGGAGCCTTACTCGATTGCGATGTGCCTGAAGGAAGTGGGCGCGCTGCTCGCGGGCTGGCGCACCGAGATCGTCGCGACCGACCTGTCGCAGGCGGTCCTGGAAAAATCCAAGGCCGGCATCTTCAGCCAGTTCGAGGTGCAGCGCGGCCTGCCTATCCAGTTCTTGGTGAAATACTTCACGCAGATCGGCGAGTTCTGGCAGCTCAATGCCGATATCCGCGCCATGGTGCAGCATCGCCAGCTCAACCTGCTGCAGGACTTTTCCCATCTCGGCATGTTCGACGTGATCTTCTGCCGCAACGTGCTGATCTATTTCGACCAGGAGACGAAGACGGACATCTTCGCGCGGCTTGCGAAAATGCTCGAGCCTGACGGCGTGCTGGCGCTGGGGGCGGCCGAATCCGTGGTTGGCATCACCAGCGTCTTTAAGCCCTATCCGGACCGCCGCGGTCTCTATTGCCTGGGCACCGCGCCGGTCGCGCGCGCCGGCGCGCCGATCGGGCTAAAGGCGGTCGCTTCCGCCGCGCGGTAACGGCGTTGCTCCCGTAGGATGGGTAGAGCGGAGCGAAACCCATCGCGACGAGGACGCGGCGCCAATAATGGGTTTCGCGCCGCACTACCCATCCTACAACTCCATCGCCCTTGGCCGTCATTGCGAGCGTAGCGAAGCAATCCATCTCACCGCTTGCGGAGGCATGGATTGCTTCGCTTCGCTCGCAATGACGCAGGAGCCGCACTGTCAAAGGATCGCGTGCGGCAAAAAGCGCGACGTGTTGCCCGTGATCGGATTCTCGTCCTCGCGGATCGACAGTCCGCATGGGGTGTGATCGATCAGCCAGCTCCCGATCACCGGATATTGCCCTGCGAAATTCGGTAGCGGTGCCAGCGCCTGGCGGATGAAGCCTTCCGCGCCATAGGGCCCTTCCTGCTCGACCAGCGTGGTGCCGGCGCTGACCAGTGCGACATTGGCGCCCTCGCGCGAATAGATCGGCTTACGGACGAACGAGCTGCCGAGCGCTTGCGCGTTCGGATCATCCTCGAAATAGGCCGGCAGCAGATTGGGATGGTTCGGATACATCTCCCATAGCAGCGGCAGGATGCCCTTGTTGGACAGGATCGCCTTCCACGGCGGCTCGATCCAGCGCGTCGGAGCGCTCGCGAGCCTGGCGCCGAAGCTGTCGCGGAACATCCATTCCCAGGGATAGAGCTTGAATGCGAGCTCGATTGCGCGGTTATCCAGGTCGACAAAGCGGCCGTCCTCGGTAAGGCCGATGTCTTCGATATCGAGCAGCGTGGTCGCAAGGCCGGCCTGCGACGCGGTGTCCTCCAGATAGGCCAGCGTTGCGGCGTCCTCGGTATTGCCGGTCATGCCGGCAAGATGCAGATGTCCGCCGGATGCCAGTTTCTTCCAGGCGTCGATCAGCCGCTCGTGGATCGAATTGTACTGGTCGGCCCGCTTCGGGATGATGTTGCGCTCGATCGCCTGCTCGAGCCAGGTCCATTGGAACACCGCCGCTTCGAAGATCGAGGTCGGCGTGTCGGCGTTGTACTCCAGGAGCTTTGCCGATCCGCGCCAGTCGAAGCTGAGATCGAGCCGGCCATAGAGGCTGCTCTCGTTGCGGCGCCAGCTTTCCGCGATCAGCGGCCAGAACGCTTCCGGGATCTTCAATCGGCGCAGATATTTTTCGTCTTCGATGGCGCGACCGACCAGTTCGAGGCACATCGCATCGATCTCGCCGGTCGGCGCCTCGATCCCGCGCTCGATCTCGTCAAGCGTGAAGGCGTAATAGGCGCGTTCGTCCCAGTAGCGTTCGCCGTCGATGCTGTGGAAACTGAAGCCGGCGTGCTCGGCGGTCGCCCGCCAGTCGTCACGCTCGGGACAAGGGATGCGGCGCATGAGGATATCAGCTTCCGCCATACGATGGGTCGAAGTCACCCTCGGCATGGTCCTGGAAGCGGCGTGGCGTGCCGCCGAATCCACCGTAGACCGGGCCGCAATCGGGTTTGCCACCGGGGCGGGGCATGGCCGTGTTACCGGGGCCGCAATTGGTGCGCGGTACCAGCCCCATCGAGACGGCGCCGACCGCCGCACTTCCCATCAGAGTCAGTACGACGCGGCGCGAGCGTTTCATGACGGCAGTCCTGTCTTCCGCCGTTTGCGGTGTGACGCCAGTCTCCAACACTGACCGATGCCAAGGCAAGCAAAAGCGCGCATTTCACGGCGATGTGCGAAGCATATGCTGTTCTCAACCACCGGAGAAGCCGAAGGCGTGTGCGAACGAGCCGAAGCCGCCGCGGCTGACATGGTTCGATCCTGAATCGGATGCGCCTGAGGCCGAATGGCTCGAGGAGGAGTCGCTGCCGGAGTAGCGCGAACCGCCGCTGGAGCCGTGGCTGCTGGAGGACGAAGATCCGCGCTGCCGGCATTCGGCGTTGTTGCTCTGCAGCAGCGATGGTGTCGGGTCGTTCGGCGACCGCACGCAATCCTCGCTTGGCATCAGCGAATAGGCGGTGACGCCGACCGCCAGCGTGCCCATCAGGATCAGGACGATCTCGGCCGAACGTTTGGTCGGCGGGCGCGGCGGCACAGGGGCTGGCTTTCGCGTTCCGAACTCTTTGGACGGGTTGGTCGCCATTGGTCAGTAGATTTGGGTCAGGTGAGGTCAGTAGATCATGGAGGCGGCGTTGAGGGCGCCGCCGGCGAGCGAGGAGAGCCCGAGCCAGATCGCAGGCGCGAGCTCGCCGTCGGCGATCCGTCCCGACAGGTTCGGTACGGGGACCTTGACGATGAAGTAGACGATGATCTGGACGATCAGCGCGACCACGCTCCAGATCAGGCAATCGATGACGTTGGCGGAATGCGCGATCGCGCTCACCACCGGCAGCACGAAGCCGCACAGGCTCAAGCCCAGCGCGATTGCAGCCGCGGTATTGTTCTCGCGGATGAGCTCGAATTCGTTATGCGCGGTGACGCGGGTATAGGCGAAGAGATAGGCCATGACGGCGACCAGCGCCGTGCAGAAATAGACCAGGAAAGCCGGAAGCCCGGCAAGCGATTGCAGGATCATTCAACGCGCCGTATCATTGTTTCGGCGCGGCGACGCAAAACCGAATGCTGGCCTTGCTGAGCGTGCCCCGATTCGTCCGACAACAGAATTGCACGATCCGTTGGTCGCCGGATGACAACGGCCGGTTCAATCGCATCTCGGTGGTGCCCATGGAAACAGGTCGGCAATCCCTGATGAAAGATCATCTGTTGACGCGGCGTCAGGCCATTGGTCGCTGGCTGGCCGCAACCTCGCTCGGCATTGCCGCTTCGGAGCTGTGGCAGCCCGATCCGGCACAAGCACAACTGCTGCCCGAAACGCCATCATGTGGTGCCGACAACGCGCCCACAGTTTCGCAAACCGAAGGGCCATTCTACACGCCGCGCACACCCCTGAAGCGCAACTTTCGGGCTGATGCAGCGGGCGAGGCCATCACGTTGACCGGCTTTGTCATCGACAGGCGCTGCCAATCTGTCGCGAACGCGGTCGTCGATCTCTGGCACGCCGACGCGCGCGGCGCCTACGACAATACCGGCTATAAGCTGCGCGGATACCAGGTCACGGATGCGCAGGGACGATATGTTTTCGAGACCGTCGTGCCGGGCACGTATCCCGGGCGCACACGCCACTTCCACGTCAAGATCGCGGCGCCGGGTCAGCGGGTCCTCACCACGCAGCTTTACTTCCCGGACGATGCACGTGCCAACAGCCGCGACGGCATCTTCGACCGCCGCCTGCTGATGCGCATCGACGGCGCGTCCGACGGCAAGATCGGCCGCTATAATTTCGTCGTGAGCCTCGCTTGAGCCGATTGACGAAGGTCACAACCAGACGTGTGACCTCTCATGGTTCGTTCGGCTGGTGCGATCGCCGAGCCGATCCCCGAAGCAGGCGGAAGGCGAGCCAGAAAAACAGCACGACCAGCGCGAGCGCGGCGAGCGGCGCGGCCAGGGCCAGAAGTGAGATCAGCGAGGCGCTTCCGAGTTCGGTGGTTGCCACGACAGAATTTCCTAGGCCGCCAGTGAAGACGGTCGATTTTGCCCTGAGCACCGCGGTCAAACCTTGCGTGATGCCGGCGATGCCGCCGCCCGCGATAACGGCCGCCGTCCATTTCAGCATCGGCGGTACGTCGGTCATCACAGCGGCGGAAATGATCGTCCCCGCGACGACGGCAGCGGGCGTCGCCACGGTGTCGAGCAGGTTGTCCACACCGGGAATGTAGAATGCGGCGATCTCGGCTATGGCCGCGGTGCCAAGCATGATGATCGCGGCGGGTGTGCCGAGCCATGCAAAGCCCTCATTCAGGTTCGCATGTCCGGTGTAGGCGGCCACGCTCAGGATCAGCAGTGGCAGGAATAGCCGGAAGCCGGTTGCGGCGGCCAGGCCGATGCCAAGGCCGACCGACAGTGCCAGATCGAAGTTCGACATGTGTCGCAAACTCCATCAGCCCAGTTCGGTTCATCGTAGCAGAAGTTTAGATCGTTCCCGCCAGGCTCAAATATGAGGTGATTGAACCTTGGCAATCCGGATTGGGTCAAAACAGAAACCCCGCCATTTCGGCGGGGTTTTCGTCGGAGCAGCGAGATCGGAGTAATCAGGCCGGGATGCGTTCGTCGGCCTCGTGCGGCTCGCGCAGCACGTAGCCGCGGCCCCACACGGTCTCGATGAAGTTGCGGCCTTCGGAGGCGTTGGCGAGCTTCTTGCGCAGCTTGCAGATGAAGACGTCGATGATCTTCAATTCCGGCTCGTCCATGCCGCCATAGAGGTGGTTCAGGAACATTTCCTTCGTCAGCGTGGTGCCCTTGCGCAGCGAGAGCAGCTCCAGCATCTGGTATTCCTTGCCGGTCAGATGCACGCGCTGGCCGCCGACTTCCACCGTCTTGGTGTCGAGATTAACCACGAGGTCGCCGGTCTGGATGACGGACTGGGCATGGCCCTTGGAGCGGCGCACGATGGCGTGGATGCGCGCGACCAGCTCGTCCTTGTGGAAGGGCTTGGTCATGTAGTCGTCGGCGCCGACGCCGAGACCTTTGACCTTGTCCTCGATGCCGGCGAGGCCGGAGAGGATCAGAATGGGGGTTTTGATCTTGGAGACCCGGAGCTGCTTCAGCACGTCGTAGCCGGACATGTCGGGCAGGTTCAGGTCGAGAAGAATGATGTCGTAGTCATAGAGTTTGCCGAGATCAACGCCTTCTTCTCCGAGGTCCGTCGTATAGACGTTGAAACTCTCGGATTTGAGCATCAATTCGATCGACTGCGCGACGGCGCTGTCATCTTCTATCAGCAAAACGCGCATGCCAGTCCCCTTTAGTCGCCGCTCCTGGGCGTCAGGTCGGCCGCACTTGCGGCACTCACAAAACGCCTTTGCACAACTGATTCGGATCCTGACGAGACATGGTTAACAAAAACTGATTCCCGTTCGCAAGGTCCGCGGTGCAATTTTTTTCGAATCGCCCTAAGATATTGCGTGGAAGTAGCTTTTCTCATCCGTTCTCGTTCAAGCTCCACATTAAGAGGCCGGACTAACCGACTCTTGCGACTCGCCCTTCTTCTGAACAGGCAAGCGACCTCAGTCACCCAAAGACAGTGACGTAATGATTAATGATGCGGGTAAACACGAAGTTAAGCGGATGCGCAGAAATCGGCGAAACTTAAGGTTTTCGCAATGAAGGCGCTCGCGGAACAGATCGGCGACATCGACGGCGTCAATATTTATGGCCGCGTGGTCGGCGTCCGCGGGCTCATGGTGGAGATCGCAGGCCCTATCCATGCGATGTCGGTCGGCGCCCGCATCGTGATCGACGTTGGCGGCAATCGCTTCATCCCGGCGGAGGTGATCGGCTTCTCCGGCAGCAACGCGGTGGTGATGCCGTTCGGTGGTCTCGAAGGCGTCAGGCGCGGCTGCCGTGCTGTCATCGCCAATGCCGCCGGCTTCGTGCGGCCGTCGCCGGCCTGGCTCGGCCGCGTCGTTAACGCGATGGGCGAGCCGATCGACGGCAAGGGTCCGCTGTCGCAGGGCGCCTCTCCCGTACCCTTCCGCAACTCACCGCCGCCGGCGCATTCGCGCAAGCGGGTCGGCAGCCCGCTTGATCTCGGCATCCGCGCGCTCAACACGTTCCTGACCTGCTGCCGCGGCCAACGGCTCGGCATCTTCGCCGGCTCCGGCGTCGGCAAGTCGGTGCTGCTGTCGATGCTGGCGCGGAACGTCGATGCCGACATTTCGGTGATCGGGCTGATCGGCGAACGCGGCCGCGAGGTGCAGGAATTCCTCCAGGAAGATCTCGGCGAGGAGGGCCTTGCCCGCTCGGTGGTCGTGGTTGCGACCTCCGACGAGCCGGCCTTGATGCGGCGGCAGGCCGCCTATCTCACGCTCGCGATCGCGGAGTATTTTCGCGATGAGGACAAGGAGGTGCTGTGCCTGATGGATTCGGTGACGCGCTTTGCCATGGCGCAGCGCGAGATCGGCCTGTCCGCCGGCGAGCCGCCGACAGCCAAGGGCTACACGCCGACGGTGTTCACCGAACTGCCGAAGCTTCTGGAGCGGGCAGGGCCGGGGACCGGGGTCGGCGCCATCACCGCGATCTTCACGGTGCTGGTCGATGGCGACGACCACAATGAGCCGATCGCCGATGCCGTGCGCGGCATCCTCGATGGTCATATCGTGATGCAGCGCTCGATCGCCGAGCGCGGGCGCTATCCTGCGATCAACATTCTCAAATCGGTGTCCCGCACGATGCCGCGTTCGGCCGATCCGGCATTTCTCCCCGTTATCACCAGGGCGCGGCAGGTGATGGCGACATATGCCGATATGGAGGAGTTGATCCGGCTTGGCGCCTACCGGGCGGGTTCCAGCCCGGAAGTGGACGAGGCAATCCGCCTGCATGAGCCTTTGGAGGCCTTCCTGCGCCAGGCCAAGGGCGAGTCGGTCAGTTTGGCCGACGGCTACCGGCAACTGGCGCAAATCCTCTCGAATTTGGAAACGGAACGCTAACTTTGTCGGGCCATCATCCGCGGCACGTCATTAACTGCGCCGGCGGGGCCCAGGGGGAGCCGGCCTTGTCCCGCGTTCAAAATCGGGACTTCTGGGGAGTATGAGTCGATGAAGTCACGTGACACGCTGATCCGCCTGAAGAAGTTTCAGGTCGACGAGAAGCGCCGCAGGGTCACCCAGATCGAAGGCATGATCGCCGATTTCCACCGCATGTCGGTGGAGCTTGAACGCGAGATACAGGTCGAGCAGGAGCGGGCCGGGATCAACGATCCCTCCCACTTCGCCTATCCGACCTATGCCAAGGCTGCGATCCAGCGCCGCGAAAACCTGACCCGCTCCGCCGATGAACTGCGCATCCAGCTCGAAGAGGCCAAGGCGCAGCTCGGCGAAGCCTTTGAGGAACTCAAGAAGGTCGAGCTCCTGGACGAGCGCGACCAGGCCCGCGAGCGCGCTGAAGAGAGCGCCCGCGAGCAGGCCGACATGGACTCGATCGGCTTGATGCGCGCGCGCCTCGGCGTCGCCTGAATCCTGAACCTCTGCAGGCTGAACGGGAACCGAACCCGGGCTGCGAAGCCCGGGTTTTTGCTATGGAAAGGTCCCGAATCAGATCGGCTGGTGGACCGCGGCCTGCCGAACTATGCTACGAAAGGATAGGATTAATTCCCGGCATCAGGCGAACAGGGATCGCGATTTGGGGAATGCTGAATGCTGACGCCGGCTGAACTGGTCTGGCTGATCGCTGCCGTTGCGAAGGGGGATGAGGCCGCTTTCGAGCGATTGTACGTGGCCACACGGGCGAAACTCTTCGGGGTCGTCCTGCGTATCTTGCGGCGACAGGATCTTGCCGAGGAGGTCATTCAGGATACTTACGTCAAGATCTGGAACAGCGCGGGACAATTCGACCCGGCGCTGGCGTCGCCGATCACCTGGATGGCATCCATTGCCCGCAACCGCGCCATCGACCTGGTCCGCAAGAAGGGCGAAATCTCGCTGGAGGAAGAGCCAGCGGCGATGGAGGTCGCGGCCGAGACGCCAGATCCGCTGGCGCGACGCGAGATGACGGAGGAGCTGCGCCGGCTGTTGGAATGTGTCGGCCGTCTGGAGCCGGACCGGCAGAAGCTCGTGCTGCTTGCCTATTACAACGGCTGGAGCCGCGAACAGCTCGCCGTCAAATTCGAGACGCCGGTGAACACGGTGAAGACATGGCTGCGCCGCAGCCTGCTGGAGATCAGGGAGTGTCTTGGGGTTTGAAGGCTTGGGGTTTGAAGGCCCCGATATCACGTGATGGCCCATAACGAGGACCATATCGCGCTCGCCGCCGAGTATGCGCTCGGCACGCTCGATGCGGAGGAGCGCGCGCAGGTTGAGACCATGATGGCGATGGACAAGGAGTTCGCCGCCCTGGTGCACGCCTGGGAATTCAGGCTCGGCCCGCTCAACCAGATGGTGGGCCTGGTCGAGCCGCGGCCGATCGTGTGGGAGAGCATCCGAAGCGCGATCGCGCAGTCCTCCGCACCGCAAGCGCCCGTGGCGCTGCCGCCGGAAGCGCCACCATCTCCGCTCCCCCCGGTCGAGCCTAGAGTCGAGGCGGCACCTATCCAGCAGGCACCGGTCGTCGATGACGGCCGGGTCGTCCGACTCACGAGCCGGCTGAGGCGCTGGCGCGGCGTGGCGTCGGCGGTGAGCGCGATCGCGGCGGCGCTCCTGGTGGTGCTGGGGCTTCAGGTCTACCGGCCCGATGCCCTGCCTGACGCCATCCGTCCGAAGCCCCGCACAGAGATCGTGGAGGTGAAGACACCGCCCGCGCCGCCATCGGGGCAATTTGTCGCCGTGCTGCAGCAGGACGGCAACTCTCCGGCCTTCATCCTGACCGTCGATGCCGCCACCAGGAACTTCACGGTGCGCCGGGTCGGGGCGACGCCGGAGCCCGGGAAGAGCTTCGAGCTGTGGCTGATCTCCGACAAGCTGCCGCAGCCGCGTTCGCTCGGCGTGATCGGCGCCGATGACTTCACCGAGCGCCCGGTGCTGTCATCCTACGATGCCGCCACGGTCAGTGACGCGACCTACGCAGTCACCGTCGAGCCGGAGGGCGGGTCGCCGACGGGCACGCCGACCTCTGCGCCGATCTTTTCCGGCAGGCTGATCGAGAGCGTGCCGCCGGGCGCGCCGGCGCCGAACCGCTGATTCAAATAAAAAGAAAACGCCCGTGGGGAGCGGGCGTTTTCGATAGTCAACTTGGGGGTAGTTGGGGGTCTTAATATCCACGTGGCCTTTGGGGGGCTGTAAAGAACCACGTGAATTCCGTAAATTCCTCTCCTGCTCTAGCGTACGAGCGAATTGTTCGATGAGGTGATGGCCACCGGCTTGCCGGCCTTCATCACCCGCGCGGTCTGATACTCCTCCACGCTGTTACGCGCCATGATGCCAAGGCCGGCCACAACCACACCCGCTACGAGTGCAACGACCACAATCTTCAGGTGGGTCGTCCGATCCGCGCTGTAGATCGAGTGGTTCATGGAAGTCTCCTGCCGCCTTCCCTGTCGCTTACTTTTGTCGGTCGCCTCTTCCGACAGGTTCAACATCCTTGCGCCCTTCCAACATAGGAATCGCGGATTCCGTTCCGTAGAGGCGATCACAAGCCCGTGAACAGACGTGATCCTACGCGATCGGAATCGGCGTTGGAGTTCATATTCTCTAGTTATTGCAATGCATTAGGTCGAAATCGCTGCACGCGGACGATAAGCCGTTGAAATTAAGCCATTTTCGACAAACCAGTTGCATGTGACGAAAATGCTGCGCCGCTAAACAGCTGATTTGCGCGCCGGTCAGACGCTACCGACGGTCTTCAAGCGTGCCCGCGGATGGATCTCCGCCTGCGACAAAACGGTCGTCTGCGAGCGGAAGCGTTCAACCAGCGAGCGAACGAAGGGCCGGATCGCGGCCGAGGTCACCAGCACCGGCGCCTCACCTTCGCGCGCGGCCTGCTCGAAGGCGTTGCGGGTCGCGGTCATGAATTCCGACAGTTTCGACGGCTGCATCGCGAGGCTCCTGTCCTCGCCGGTGCCCACGATCGATTCCGCAAACGCCTGCTCCCAGCGCGCCGACAGCGCGATCAGCGGCAGATAGCCGTTGTAGGAGGTGTTCTGCGCGCAGATCTGCCGGGCCAGGCGGGCGCGGACATGCTCGACCATGGTCGCCGGATTGCGCGAGAAGGCGAGCGCGTCCGCAATGCCTTCGAGGATGGTCGAGAGGTCGCGGATCGAGACGCGCTCGGCCAGCAGCAATTGCAGCACGCGCTGGATGCCGGAGATCGTGACCTGGCTCGGCACGATGTCCTTGATCAGCTCGCCCTGCTCCTTCGGCAGCTCCTTGAGCAGCTTCTGCACCTCGCCGTAGGACAGCAAGTCCGACATGTTGTTCTTGAGCAGCTCGGTCAGGTGCGTCGACAGCACGGTCGCGGCATCGACCACGGTATAGCCCTTCAGCGAGGCCTCTTCCTTCAGCGCGGCGTCGACCCAGGTCGCAGGCAGACCAAATGTCGGCTCGACGGTGTGGATGCCGGGGATCGCGACCTGGTTGCCGCCGGGGTCCATCACCATGAACTGGTTCGGCCAGATCCGCCCCGTGCCGGCGTCGACCTCCTTGATCTTGATGACGTAGGTGTTGGCCTCGAGCTGGACGTTGTCGAGGATGCGCACTGCCGGCATCACGAAGCCCATCTCGACGGCGAGCGAGCGGCGCAGCGCCTTGATCTGCTCGGTCAGTCGGTCGGTGCCGTCGGGGCCGTTGACGAGCGGCAGCAGCGCATAGCCGAGCTCGATCTTGAGGTCGTCGATCTTGAGTGCGCTCGAGATCGGCTCCTCGGCGGCCGCCGCGGCTGCCGCAGCCGCAGCCGTAGGGGCGGCCGCAGCGGCGGCCTGGGCAGCCTTGGCGGCATGTTTCTGCTTGCGTGCGGTCCAGGCCAGCGCCGCAGCGCCGGAGCCGAGCGCCAGGAACGGGATCATCGGAATGCCAGGGAGCAGCGACAGCACGATCATCACGCCGGCCGACATGCCGAGCGCCTGCGGATAGCCCGAGAGCTGTTTCATCAGCGCCTTGTCGGCGGCGCCGGAGACGCCGGCCTTCGAGACCAGGAGGCCCGCGGCGGTCGAGACGATCAGCGCCGGGACCTGCGTCACCAGGCCGTCGCCGACGGTCAGCACGGTGTAGGTGCGCGCGGCCTCGGCAAAGCCCAGGCCCTGCTGGGCGACGCCGATGATGATGCCGCCGACGACGTTGATGAACACCACGAGCAGGCCCGCGATGGCGTCACCACGGACGAATTTCGAGGCACCGTCCATGGCGCCGAAGAAGCCGCTTTCGTCTTCCAGCTCCTTGCGCCGCTCCTTGGCGACCTTCTCGTCGATCAGGCCGGCCGAAAGGTCGGCATCGATCGCCATCTGCTTGCCCGGCATCGAATCGAGGTGAAAGCGCGCCGCGACTTCGGCGATCCGGCCCGAACCCTTGGTGATGACGACGAAGTTGACGATGACCAGGATCGCGAACACGATGATCCCGATCACGAAATTGCCGCCCATCACGAAATTGCCGAAGGCCTCGATGACGTGGCCGGCGGCCGCCGTGCCCTCATGCCCGTGCGACAGGATCAACCGGGTGGAGGCCAGGTTGAGCGACAGCCGCAGCATGGTCGAGATCAAGAGGATGGTCGGGAACGAGGAGAATTCCAGCGGCGCCTGGATGAACAGGGCGGTCATCAGGATCAGGACCGACAGCGTGATCGAGATCGCCAGGAACAGGTCGAGCACGATCGCGGGCAGCGGCAGGATCAGCACCACCAGGATGGTGAGGATGCCGAACGCCAGCGCGATATCGCCGCGCTTCAGGACGTTGGTGATGTCGGCGAAAGAGAAGCCGCCGGATGCCGTGCCCTGACCCGCCGTCACGTCGACCATGGTAGCCCGATCCCCCCGCGCCTGCCGGGCACGGCCGCCCAATGTCTGCGCGGCGGCTTGCGGGCCGCCGCTCCGAAAGTGAGGCACCGCGCTGGCGTCCACGGGGGATCCCCTCCCGTCACACGCGACCGACGACACTCGACTTCACCCGGCAATTTTTGCCCAGCGTATGGTTAGTAAAGGGTTAACGGCACTGTCCTTTCCCGGCCGGACGAAGGATGAGCCCCGGCCTATGGCCTCGCGCTTCGAGACGCCTGCTTCGCAGGCTCCTCAGGGGAGGGGAAAGGTTGGAGTGCGCCGCTCTATCCGCGTCATTGCGGAGCGAAGCAATCCATCTCGCCGCTTGCGGAGGCATGGATTGCTTCGCTTCGTCGCTTGCGCTCCTCGCAATGAGGGGTGGAGCGTTTCTGACTCAATTGTCAAACAGCTATCCGCTGTCATCGTCCGGCTTGACCGGACGATCCAGTATTCCAGAGACGGCAGTGCTTACGCTCAGACGCCGCGGATACTGGATGCCCCGCCTTCGCGGGCCATGACGGTAGAGTATGGTGAGGGGCGTGAGTCCGCATTCTCGCGACGTGATACGTCCGAGCTTTGTGTCACTTTCCACCCTCCTCGATATCAGAGGGCGCAGGGAAAGCCGGGTGCCGGTTGCACCCATGGGTCCCGTGCAACAAAAAGCACGGGGGTAGGACCACAGGTTCAACCGAAGCATTCCGGCTTTCC
>NZ_JBVAPG010000151.1:0-19233 GCF_055413685.1 Bradyrhizobium sp. LeoA1Lang
GAAGGGCGAAAATCAGTTGCCAAGGGTCATTGCCGGCGTCAAATTTACCGACGGCGTCGCAGAATCGACGACGCCAGCTAACCGCGCCGCCTGATCAGCCCCATCACCCAATTTCGGCCATAGCTCCAGCTCAAAGCGATAGCGGCTTGCCGCCGCTCGATGCGCCTCCCGTCGCCGCCGAGGCCAGCGCTCCGCTCTATCTCCTGGTCGAACTCGTGGCTGGGCTGGTTATATCGCTAATCGGCAATGCAGTTCTTGCCTTTCTCGTGTGGCGGAAGCCGGTTAGCCACACAACAAATCCTGCGGCGCCATAGATCAATGCAAGCGAGCAATCCCCCGATGATCGCGACAGGATCCGCAGCAATTTTGGGTGACTGGCTTCACAGGCCGTGGGCGGGAGCGATGATGCGCTGCATCGCCGATCCCGCCGCCGACTTCGATGATGCTATAGCGAAGGATTGGCCCGAATGGCTGCCGCGGGAGCCTGCACGGGCAGATTCGTTCATCCGAATGAGACTTGGAAGTCGGCTGCTTCGCGATCAAACTAGGGGGGCATCCGCCATCATCTCCGCTGGCCATGCGCCGCGGACCCGGCTCGGATTTTTGCCGGCATCGGACGCCGTGCGCCTCATGTGCCTTGCCGCAGCGTGGACCGGGGCGCCCAGTCTTATCGGTCAGCTTCGCAGCGCCGATATCGTTGCAGCACGTTCCGTCCTCGGAGAAGAGGCCTTCGCGTTCGCTTTCCATGCCGCGCTGCTACCACGACCGACCGCCGGACTGATGTCGGCTATCGGTGCTTCCAAGCTGCCGACCGGGCCTGCTGAATTGCTCCACTGCGGAGCGGCAATGTTCGGCCTCGCGATGGGCTGCATCCCGGACGCACTGCAGGTACGACTGAGATTGCGCAGCCCTGCATCGATCTGGATGGTGGCGGCAAACGCCTGTCGCAACGACAGTGCTGGAGAGGACGCCTTTCATGCGATGCGGCGGTTGGTCCGCAAAAGGATGGCCCTATGGTCGCACTGGTTCGATTGACGTCGGAGACGATCAGTGTTCTCGGGCCAGGGCAAGTCTTGCCGGCGGTAAGTACGCAGGCGCTGCTCCAGGCCGAGCAACTCCTGACCCAGGCGCGGCGCGATGCAGAGGCGCTTGTTGATGAAGCGCGGGCGTCCGCAAGCAGGATTGAAGCGGCCGCCAGAGAAGCCGGGCTAAAGGAAGCGCAAGTGACAATTCAACAGCGCTTGGCCGCGATCGCCGTAGAGTCGCTCCGGATCATGGAGCAAAACAAGGAAAGGATCGTGGACCTCGGCCTGCAGATCGCGCGCCGGATCATCGACACGACAGCGCCAGACGAGGCCGCACTGCAGATCGCGCTGCGAGGCTTGAGCGTCGTGGGCCACAGCCCTGTCGTTCGGCTGCGAGTGGCACCGTCGCTTGTCGAGACGGTTCGCGGACGGGTAGACGAGATAGCCCCGGCGGTCACCTCGCGCGCAGTCGTCGAAGTTATTTCTGACCCGCGGATCAATGATGCCGGGTGTATTCTCGAGACCGATGCCGGGCTGATCGACGCGACGATCGAAAGCCAGCTAACGTTGCTCGAAAGCGGCGTTCGCAAAAGCCTGGAGGCCTCAAAATGATGTCGGAGCCAGCCGAGCCGTCAACGGCGGTAGCTCCCGTTGGTTGTTCGCATGAAAGCATTGATCGGTTCTTCCGGCTCGCGAGCAGGGCGGTTGAGCAAACGCCGACGATGAATTTCCGTGGTCGTGTCCTTCAAGTCGTTGGAACAATCATCCGTGCGACGGCTCCTGGCGTGCGTATCGGGGATTTGTGCGAACTCCGCGATCCCAAAAGTAACCGTGAACTGATCGCGGAGGTCGTAGGAGTCCAGCGCGATATTGCCGTTCTGACGCCACTCGGGGAAATGCGGGGACTTTCTACCCTCACGGAGGTGATTCCGACGAGAAAGGCCCTGCTGGTGCCGGCCGGCTGGAGCCTGCTCGGTCGGGTACTTGATGGGCTTGGCCGCCCGCTTGACGCAACCACTCATGGGCCCATGATCGCAGAGGCCCACGTGCCGGTTCATGGCAGCGCACCGGATCCGCTAACCCGGCGTAGCATAGATCAGATTCTTCCGGTCGGTGTACGGGCAATCGATGCGCTACTCACGTGCGGGGAGGGGCAGCGCGTCGGTATCTTTGCCGCTGCAGGCGCGGGCAAAAGTACACTGCTGTCGATGCTCATACGGGGCGCTCAGGTTGACGTCGCGGTGATAGCACTTATCGGCGAGCGCGGACGGGAGGTGCAAGAATTCATCACGCACCTCGGCTCGGGATCACGAACCAAAGCGGTCTTTGTGGTTGCGACGTCCGACCGACCCGCTATGGAGCGCGCCAAGGCGGCCTATGTGGCCACGGCGATAGCCGAATGGTTTCGCGATCAAGGAAAACGCGTGCTGCTTCTCATGGATTCGCTAACGCGTTTTGCGCGGGCGCACAGGGAAGTCGGCCTTGCAGCGGGTGAGCCGCCTACCCGGCATGGTTTCCCGCCATCAGTGTTCGCGACCCTGCCGCAACTTTTGGAACGTGCGGGCAACAATGCGCGTGGGTCGATCACGGCCTTCTACACCGTGCTTGTCGAGGGAGATGACATGACTGAACCCGTCGCCGACGAAACGCGCTCGATCCTTGATGGCCACATTGTGCTCTCGCGTGCCCTGGCTATGTCGAACCACTATCCTGCCATCGACATTCTTGCGAGCGTCAGCCGCGTCATGAGCATGATCGTGGCTCCGCAGCATGAAAGCATGGCGCGGAGACTGCGAGAACTGCTGGCGAAATACCAGGAGGTCGAACTCTTGATTCGCGTGGGTGAATACAAGAACGGAACCGACGCACTCGCGGATGAGGCGATCGCCAGAAGGGACGAAATACAGAACTTCCTGCGCCAATCGACAAGTGAGCAGATGGACTTCGAAGCCACGCTCCAGGAGCTTGAAGCATGCGTGGGATGATCGCGGACAACGTGCCGCGTCTGCTGGAGGTGCGGAAATTGCGACATCGTCGTCAGCAAGATATTCTCCGGGCTCGGCAACTGGCCCTTGAGAGCGCTGCCGCTGCTGTGGAGACCGCCGCCAAAAATCACCGCACCTGGCGGCAAAAGCGTCTTCGGCTTGAAGCTGCCCTGTACGATTCCGTGATCGGAGAAGCCGTCGCTCTCGGCGCTCTTGTCGGTCTGAAGGCAAAGATGACCTCTCTGCACGATCACGATCAGCTGCTCGAAAAGGACATTGAGAAGGCAGTCGCGGAAGCCGATCAGGCCCGGCAGGCACGCGACGAGGCGTGCAACATCGTACGTCAAGCAGGCAAGCAATTAGATAAGTGCGAACATCTGGCGCGCGCCCTGCGCGATGTCTCGATGAGGAGCTCCAAGGAGGTTTGCGAAAACAGGGCTGCTGTGAGCACGTCGCGAGCCGGGGCGGCCTTGGAGCTCGAAGAATTTCAGGGATGCGAAGGCTAAGGGAGGAGATCAGGAGAGCGTCGATGCGACTTTGAATATGGCGGGCCAGTGGTCGATCTCATCCATGGTTCATCGGATCCTGCGGTCTACGTCGATGCAGATCGTGCGGTTGCTCTGATGGCGATGCGCGCGACCTATCGTCCGCTGGCCTCAAATCCGAATTCATCGAGGCTATCAGCTGTGCACGGATCGCCGCGAATGTTGCATGACGAACTCTCGGGTGTAAGACAATCGAATGTGCCTATCGGCTAGGCGAAACACTGCGGGCCTCCGCAACTATCGAGAAAACATGAGAGTCATTGTTGCGGCCCGGGCGAGTTGGCTTTGGACGCCTAATCGGCGGGGACGGTTCATATTTGCTACTCTGGAGAGTTTAATGAAGGCGGGCCGGCAGTCTGTCTCAGGGCCGGAGCGAGCCATCGTCAGCGGCGTGTCGCGCCTCTGGCTATGGGCTGGCATTTTACGGGCCAAGTCGCGCTAGGTTGATCACATGAAGTCACTCGACAAACTCCTGACCATCGCGACCGGCCGCAACGACATTGTTCTGGTGACGTTGCTGATCACGATCGTGTTCATGATGATTATTCCGCTTCCGTCAGTGCTTATGGATGTGCTGCAAGCGGTCAATCTGGGAATTGCAGCGCTCCTGCTGATGGTGGCGGTCTACATCAAATCTCCACTCGCATTCGTCTCATTTCCATCGGTGCTTTTGCTGGCAACGCTGTTTCGGCTGGCGCTCGGTATTGCGGCAACTCGTACCATCCTGCTTCATGCGGATGCTGGCCAGATCATCAAGACCTTCGGTAACTTTGTCGTAGCTGGTAATCTAGTGGTAGGCGCGGTCACCTTCTTGATCATGACAATTGTACAATTTGTCGTCATCACCAAAGGATCGGAGCGCGTTGCCGAGGTCGCTGCACGCTTTTCTCTGGATTCCATGCCGGGAAAGCAGATGAGCGTCGATGGCGACTTGCGGGCAGGCAGCATCGACATGCGAGAGGCTCGCAGGCGCCGTGTTGCCATCGAGCGCGAAAGTCAGTTGTACGGTGCTATGGACGGCGCCATGAAGTTCCTCAAAGGGGACGCGATCGCAGGCCTGATCAGCATTATCGTGAACATCATTGGCGGGATCACGATTGGTTCACTCCAAAGGGGAATGGGATTCTCGGAGGCGCTTGAAGTCTATACGACCCTGACGATTGGCGATGGTCTCGTCGGTCAGATTCCGGCGCTGTTCACCTCGATCACGGCAGGATTCATCGTCACGAGAGTGAGTGCCGAAGACAACAGCGCAGACCTCGGCAATGCAATCGGCAATGAACTGAGTGCGCAACCACGTGCACTCATGGTTGGAGCATTCATGCTCGTCCTGTTCTCCCTTGTGCCCGGCTTTCCGACAGTGATTTTTATCGTTTTGGCAGCAGCGGTGGGTGGGGCCGGCTGGCTGCTGCAGCGTCGTGGCCAACTATTGCGCACTGACTCGCATGGCCAGCCACTCAGTGGGGGAGCGCTGTCGACGAGTCCGGCTGAGGCCTCTGAGGCAAACAAGGCAGGCAGCAGTGGCATTATGCTTACTGTACCGCTGATGATCGACATTGACCGCGATATCCAGACGATGATCCAGCCGGACGTGCTTGATAAAGCGTTGGTGGCCACGCGGCAGGCGCTGATGGTCGATCTTGGCGTTCCGGTTCCAGTGATCAATGTCCGAATAAACGATGATTGTAACAATGGCGAGTATATTATCAGGTTAGATGAAGTTCCATACGGTTCGGGACGCTTGCTGCCTCAACACATCCTGGCGCGTGATACTCCCGAGGGCCTCGAAATGGTGGACATTCCATGTGTCATGAAAGACTCCTCCTTCTTGCCTCAAATCGAGACCGTCTGGGTTGATGTCGCACATCTCGAGTCGCTGCGAGCTGCGGGCATCCCGTATCTGGAAGCAGCCCAGATTCTTTCCTACCATGTTGGTCAAATCGTGCGTCGGCACGCCGATGAGTTCATCGGTATCCAGGAAACGAAAGCGCTTTTAAAACAGGCGGAGGTATCCTTTCCGGAACTCGTGAAGGAGGCGTTGCGCCTGGTCCCTCTGCAAAAGATCGCGGAGGTGCTCAAACGGCTCGTTTCAGAGCAGGTTTCGCTGCGAAACATGCGCGCTATCCTCAACACATTGGTCCAATGGGGACAAAACGAGAAGGATACAGTCCTGCTAACCGAGCATGTGCGTGGCGCGCTCAAGAGGCAGATCTGCTTTCAGCATTGTGCCGGTACGAATCTGTTGCCGGCCTACATTTTGACGGCGGATGTGGAAGACACAGTGCGCAAGTCAATTCGGCAGACGTCTGCCGGAAGCTATCTCGCTCTCGATCCGCCGACCACGCAACAGATCGTTGGCAGGATAAAAGATGCCGGCGGCATCCTTGAATCAATGCCGTACAAGCCCGTGCTACTCACCTCGGTCGATATCCGTCGATACGTCCGCAAGCTTGTCGAGGACGATTTGTACGAGCTCCCGGTGCTCTCCTATCAGGAGCTTACTCCTGACATCTCCGTCCAGCCCTTGGCGCGAATTGCGCTGCAGTGACAAACATGCCAATGGAAAAGAATGTTCTGACCGGTGAACAGGCCAAGCTCATTTTGCGCGTGCTGTCCGGGCCAAACCTGGGCGCGGAGACATGGCTGGGCGAGGGAACGTGGCTCATCGGTAGCCACAATACGGATGACCTCACCTTCGGCGATCCGGAACTCGTCGGTTCGCATATTCGTATTGCTATCGAGTCGGATAGAATCCAGATCACTGCGTTCGCACCGGGCGTGCTTATCAACGGTAGGGTGTGCACTACAAACAATCCGACTATCCTTGATCCGTTCACCCCGGTCCGTGTTGGCCGCACAATCTTCAGCCTGGGCCCCGCCGGGCTCGGCTTTCCCGAGGAGGATACCGTACTCGAGCGCCAGGGGTTGGATGCAAGCAGGCCCCCTTCAGATGCGACAGAGTCATTGGCTTTGGGCAGCCGGCGAACACGTCTCACGGTGGGCTGGATGCCGTGGCGATTGCGGCTGGGAGCAGTGGTTTGTGGCCTCCTGATGATAATATGTGGCGCCTGGGCTGGTATCGAGCGGCTTCACTCCCGGGCTTTTTCTACCGCTCCGGGCACTCAGCCGATCGAACCGCAGACGGCCGATCCTCATGGATTGGACTTTGCACCCGACGTCAACATCCCGTCGACTGCCGGTAGGCTGGCGATCGACCTGCAGCCTGGAGAGAATACCAACAAGAGCCAGTCTGGCTGGCAAGACCCCAGGCTTACGGCTGACCTCACAGCAAGGCGACCGGCTACAGCCAAATTATCTGACGCAAGGCTCGTCGACCTCGCAGCTACGATCTTACACGCTTTTGATATCGACGGTCGCGTTCGCGTAGAAGGTGCAGGCGAACTCACAGTGATAGGGTACGGTCGGAGCGATGCCAAAGTAGAAGCGGCCCTTCGTCGTCTCCAGCAGGACGTCCCGGGCGTGTACAAGACCAATGATGAAGTGGCAACGCCGGATCGCGCACGCACCTTTCTGCTGGCGGCGGCTTCCGCTGAACTCCGCCGGTCCATCCGCATCACCGCAAGGCCCGATGTCGTATCCGTGTCTGGAGCGCTGGCCTCGACAACATACGATGAGTGGAAGGACGTTGCCGCTCGGTTCGAGGAAAGATTCAAGCCCTATATCCGGCTCGAGTCGCGGTGCGAGCTAATGGTATTGCCCGCGGTGCGAGGGGTGCATCTGGGCCGCACACCTTTCGTCGTGATTGAGAACGGGGCCCAGTTGAAGCTGGGCGACAGCATCGATCACATCGGCAAGATTGCAGCCATCGACCACGACGGACTTATCGTGCGCGTCGGAGAATCGAACCTTCGCATGCTCTATCGAGGCAACCCAGAATGGTTAACCGAGGATGATCAACGGTGAAGGAAAATTCCGTCGTGCTTGAGCTGGAGAAGCAGCTGCTAAATGACGTTGATGGCTCCGGCAGAGCTATCATCAATGGAGACCTCCAGAACTGGAGGCAGGCTCTGAAACGTGACATTGATAGAGGCGTCACAACGCGGCAATTCGAAGCACTGCAGGCGCTGCTCGAGGCAATAGATTGCGCGACAGAAGTCGTTGATGCTACATGGATGCGGCATCACCGCGAATAGTCCGCTGAGTAATGAGAGGCGAAATGGATTTCGGCAGCATAACCAACTCTATTGGGCAATCCGTTGCCCAATCGGATCGCAATGTGAGAGCAACTACGGCAACCATGAACCCAGACAACGTTATGGATCAGCTTCGGCTTCAGGACTCAATGAGCAGGCACACGACGCTGTTGAACTTGAACTCCACCATCATCAAGGCGATTCACGACGCACTCAATGGTATCATCCGAAATATTGCCTGATCTTTATCGGTCGTTCGGTCCCGTCACGATATCCGGGCTGATGGGCAAGTCCGGATATCTTGATCAGACCTGAATCGATCGAGCGAAATCGAACGCGACTGATGTCACCTAACTTCCTGCAACTTCGTCATCTCCGCTATTTCTTGGGCATCGTGGATGGCGGTAGCTTTACGAGGGCGGCAGGCATGCTGCACGTGGCGCAGCCCGCCCTCAGTCAGCAAATGACTGCCCTTGAAGCTGAGCTTGGCGTCGCACTGCTCCAGCGCGGTGGACGCGGCATTCATCCAACCGTCGCAGGCGAACTCTTCTAGTGAGGGAGCTATGACGGAAACTGGGTGATGACGACCTGAGAAAGGCGGCGTATCGAGGCGGGTGATGAAGCCTTCCAGCAACCTCCAAAGGAGCGATACGCCGTGAACGAGACTACCAATGTTTGAAAGTTGATGGTCTTCAAGCTCGTCGGCGCCGCATCGAAAACCTGGCGACGGTTGAAGGGCACAAATCAGTTGCCGAAGCTGATATCCGGGGTAAAGTTTGCGGACGGAATCGAAGTCATTCCGACCGCTGAAGTCCGCGCCGCCTGATCGGACCGCGTCACCCAAAATCCGTCATAGCTCCCTGCGCGTGCCCATTACCTCAATAACGTAATCGGCGGAGAGCATGATGGTTGGTCTCCGCAGCAAGAGACTGTCAGGCCGCGGCGCGCAGACGAGATCCCTCGTGCCTCAGCGCAAACACTTGCTAAATAATTGATTAGGCTAATCAACATGTGTCGGCGCCCGATAGACAAGTCGCAGGTTCTGCTCATTAGAAATGTCATCTGTGTGAGGACAGTCGGCTCGGCCTGATCAATCGGTCTGGCATTGTCGAGCGATCCATCGATCTCGTCGGCGGGCAAATATGGTCCCTGTGACCCTTGTCCCGAAAGCCCCGCTCGTTTCAATGCGGGGCATAGCGCGATCAGCTGGACCGATATCGAAAATGTATTTGCTTCTGGTCGGCGCTAAGCAGATCAAAGGGGCGGAAGGTGCCTTTGCGCTGAGCGGCGCGTACCCTCCTTTTCTTTCCGGGGGGCAAGGTCTTGATTGGTGTTGATGGGCCGCGGCGCTGCAATGCGCGAAATGAGGTGTCTAAGGGGCATTTTAGCGTGCCTGTTGCTGCGGCGCATTTTCTGTCTGGAGAAGCTGCGATGGGGCTGCCTTGATGAAGGACCGTGACATCGCTTCGATGTCGGCAATCCCGCCACGTGACCGCTCGCCCCCGCATGCGGCCCGGAAGCCCGTGCGTGTTGCGGATTACGAGCGCTTTCGGCGACGGCTCGAAGAGGCCGCTCTGGATGACTGTGAGTCGCGCGCGGATGGTTCCGGCTGCAGAAAGCTCGGCAACGATCAGCATGATCCGGTGGCGACTGGAAGCGTTTCGGCCTCCTGCGTGCCCGCCGCTTCGCTCGAACCCGTCATGCTGGATTATGTACAGGGTCCGGGAGTGGAGGGAAGGCTTTCACGTTCCGCGGAGCTCGCTGAGCTGGCGGAGGCGATCGTTGAGCGCGTTTTGATATGTCCGGACCGCACGGGGGCCGCTACGGCGTACATCACGTTGAATCGTGTTGTGTTTGGAAGCGCATGTGTGTCCGTCAGCTGCCGCGACGATACGCTATCTCTCCACATCGTCTCCGACCGGATTAGGTCCATCTTGCAATTGCGAGGACATGCGTTTGCGCGCGACTTATCTGATCGGCTCGGCATGCGCGTCCTGATTGCAGTAGTTGGCCGAGGCTCACTTTGGCAGGAAGGGGGCTGTCATCGGCACTCTTCCGGTTCGGAGGCGACATTCCGCTTCAGGGCCGAGAAGAGCGCATGATCGATCTTCCCCCCTATGACGGACGTGATGCTGCCGCAATATCGCGAATTGCGAGCCGTCTTCCGCTTGCTTTCAGTCTCGCCGGCATCGAGGTGCAGGCGGTCATGTCCGATTCAGCCCATCGACACATTCCGGCGCCAAGTTACATCGTGGTAATGAGTGTGCACGGCCACAAAATCCGCCTCGCATTGGGGGCAGTGCTCCTTCCGCAGCTGGCCATAGAACGGTGGCCGGAGATCACCACATTACCTCCGGGCCACGGCCTGGGTGAGATATTGTTTGATATCGTTCTCCAGGATCTGGCGATCGAGGTGGAGCGATGGTGCGGTCAGCGGCCGACCTGGTCCTGCTCCGACGTCGCGGCCCCGCGTCCTTACGCGTTCAAGGTCGTTCGGCTGGAGCGTCCGAACGACCTGGTCGGTTTGGTAGAAGTCGATGGTGCGGGGCTGCAGTGGGTCGCCGACTGTTGCTTCGACCTGCCGGTCGTAGCCGCAGCGCTCAATGAGCTTCCGCTTCTTCTGGATGTGCGCATTGCTCCCATCAGCCTTGCCTTGGCGGAAATACAGCGACTTGCGCACGGTGACGTAATCCTGCTCGAAAACCAATCGGTGGGCAATGATGGCGCGATGACTGTTGTCGCGCACCTCTCTGACAGCCCCTGGTTTCGTGCCTCGATCCGGGATTGTCGCCTCTCTGTTCAATCAGTAGTGGATCGTTTGATGGATAAGCCGGAGTTCCTCCCGCCTGAAAGCCTCGATAGCATTAACCTGACCGTCGATGTGGATGTCGGACGCTTGACCATGCCGCTCGGACAGCTTCGTGAACTCGCTGTGGGACAGGTCATCGATCTTGGCTTTGATGCAACCACTAACGTTTCTTTGCGCGTCAATGGCCAAGTAGTCGCGACGGGTGAGCTGGTGCGCATTGCTGAGCGGACCGCGGTGCGCTTGCTGGAACTGCGCTTGCCCCGGCCGGAACGATGAACAAATTGCCCGATCCGGCGACGCTTGTCGTCCTGATGGGGGCCATCGCGGTCCTCCCTTTCGTTGCGATTACGGTAACGTCCTACGTAAAGCTTGTCGTTGTCTTTGGGTTGCTGCGCAACGCCCTCGGCGTTCAGAATATTCCACCGAACATGGCCTTGAACGCGATCGCTATCTTGCTTTCGGCCTACATCATGCAGCCAGTGGCGAAGAGCGCGTATCTGGCTCTGCGTGACAGGCCAATCGCGTACCAAACGTTCGGAGAATTAGTCGACACGATAGCGCTAGGTGCCGAGCCAGTTCGTGACTTCCTCGTGAAAAACACGTCCACGACAACACGTCATTTCTTCGTCAATACCACGCACAAGTTGTGGAGCAAGGACGACTCGGCTGTCGTGGTCGACAACGAGTTTTTGATCTTGATCCCGGCCTTCGTCACATCCGAACTGGAAGAGGCATTCAAGGTCGGATGCTTGCTGTTCCTGCCCTTCATCGTTATCGATCTCGTTATCTCCAACATTCTTCTGGCGATGGGCATGATGATGGTTTCACCAATGACGATATCTCTGCCATTCAAGCTGTTCTTGTTCGTTGCCGTGAACGGGTGGCAGCGCCTTATCCACGGCCTCGTCTTGTCCTACGCAGGACTGGCGTCTTGAATTCCGCCACGCTCGTCAACGTCGCCATTGAAGCGCTTACACTGTCGGTTGTGCTGTCCTTGCCGGCAGTCCTCGTCGCTACGATAGTGGGACTGATCATCAGTCTGATCCAGGCCATGACCCAGGTTCAAGAGCAGACACTTTCCTTCGCTGTGAAGCTGATAAGCGTAAATCTTGTGCTGGTCGCCACCGCGAGCTGGTTTGAGGAGCTTGGCCGGTATACGACGCGAATCTTCGACAAGATCGGCGCAGTGTAGGCGTCGGAGCTTGAGCGGGTCGTCGATTGTCCATCGCGTGCGGCATCTGCAGGAAGGACTGCGGCCGCTCTTCACCGTCCTGGTTGTCCTTTCATAATGCCACTTGATCCGGCTGAGATGCGTACCGCCCTCGTCGTTCTTGTGCTCGCGGTTGCACGCATAACGGGCATGATGCTGGTCGTCCCAGTCCTCGCGCGCAACATGCTGACAGGAATGGCACGCAACAGCGTGATCATCGCATTGTCGTTCCCTGTAATAGGACTCGCCTGGACAACGAGGCCTGAGGACCTCGACTTTGCCAGCCTGACGCTGATCCTGGGCCTCGGACTGAAGGAACTTCTGCTCGGTCTTGTGCTCGGCTTGCCAGTTGCTGCCGTCATATGGGGCGTGGAGGCGTGCGGCACGTTCATTGACAACCAAAGGGGTGCAACGATGGCCAGTCTGCTCGATCCGGCAAGCGGCAATCAAACATCGCCGCTTGGGACATTCCTGGGTGAGCTTTACCTCACATGGCTGTTCGTCACGGGAGGCTTCTCCAAGCTCCTGGAGGCACTCTATCGCTCGCATGAAATCTGGCCTGTGTGGACCTTTCGTCCGACAATTGGTCCAGCATTCGTCGGGGCGGTGCTGAGCCTCGCAGACCTCGTCATGCTGTTGACATTGCTCCTCGCCGGTCCAGCCATCGTCGCCATGTTCTTGAGCGAGTTGGGCCTGGCGCTAATTGGTCGGTTCGCGCCGCAATTGCAGGTCTTCTATGTCGCTATGCCGGTCAAAAGCGTGGTTGGTTTGCTGCTGCTGATCCTGTCGCTCGCGACCGTTTTGGCCCATGCCGGCGATCACGGGCTATCGCCTGTCGCATTTGTTCGCCGCATCGCCATGTGACTGTTCATGTCAGCTGGTAAGAGCGAAAAGCCGACCCGTCAAAGGCTGCGCGAGCTGCGCAAGAGAGGACAGGTCGCTCAGAGCAGGGAGGTTGTCTCGGCGGTGCTGACCATTGGTTTCTTCGCCTTGCTAGTTGCCTCTTTGCCTCGCCTGGTGGATCGACTTGAGGCAGCGCTCCTGTTACCCATCGCGTATTTGAAAAATGAGAACTTTGTCGTTGTCGCGCTGCAACTCTTCGGATCGTATAGCCGTGAGATACAGAGTCTGACAATGCCGTTTCTCGGCGTCGTCCTGCTCGGCGGTGTGGGCGCCCACGTGTTGCAGACTGGAGTGCTTTTCTCGCCCTCAGCAGCCGCGCCATCGCTCATGAAGCTGAACCCAAGTGAGAACATCAGCAGGATATTCTCGTCGAAGAGCCTCCTCGAGCTGATCCGGTCAGTCGTGCAGGTGCTGTTGCTCGGTCTCGTTCTTCTACTTGTGGTTCGCGCAGGCGTAAGTTCCCTTGTATGGATCCCAACCTGCGGAGTATCCTGCTTGGCTTTGCTGACGGGTAACCTCTCATTCTATGTCGCGGTCTGTGCGGGGTCGATCCATCTTGTCGTGGCAATTGCGGACTTCGCGTTCCAGCGGTGGCAGTTCGAGAAGAGGAATATGATGTCGCTGGAAGAAGTGAAGCGAGAATACAAGGAAAACGAAGGCGATCCCTTGATCAAAAGTCGCCGCAAGCAACTTCGTTCGCAATTAATGGCCAAGGATCCTATTGCGCTATCGCGTAGTGCGACCTTGTTGATCTCCAATCCCACGCATATTGCAGTGGCAGTTTACTACGATGGGCAAGAGATTCCGCTACCCGTGATTGACGCTATCGGCACCGATCTCGTCGCACAGCAAATGATCGCGGCCGCCGCCGCCGCCGGCGTGCCGGTGATGCGAAATGTTCCGCTGGCGCGTGCGCTCCTGGAAGACGGTCTGGTAGATGAATATATCCCGTCACACTTGATTGAACCTATCGCAGAGGTATTGCGAGCGCTCGGGAATCTTGCGACCGAGACTGGTGGTGGTCGGCTCTGATTTCGTGAGGTCAGTTGCGAGCTTCGGAATAGTCACCATGGTGCGAATGAATCAGACCCCTTGGGGCCACCTGCGACGCCATCCTGACAGAACCGAGTAGTTTGTCGTGAATTGTTCGGCGACATTCACTCCCTTTTGCAGATCGACATGCCCGGCGGCTGCTTGCCCGCATACGTGATCATGCCTCATGAAACCTCGTCGTTTGGCGAGAAGGTCTGGCCAAGTTGCAAGATGCGCCTTCGGATCGCTATTGGATGCCCCCTAGCTAGGATGTGGGCAATTTAAGGCCGGGGCAGGTAGTGGCGGGTGGAACGAGAGGCGTCCGGAGAATGCCACGCGTTTCACATCCACGATATGTCGGTGTTGCGAACTCCCGCCCTCATCAGCTTTCAGGGAAAGCTCAAAATAATCGTGTTGGCCGAGGTCGACTTGAACGGTAGCCACGCTTGCGCCGGGACGAGCGGCCCTATCATTCGTGCCGATGCACCCATAATGACTCAATATTTTGCACGCCGCTGACTCTCGGGTACCGAGGACAGGGGCCGTCCAGTACTCCTGGATGCCGATGTTGTTCTCGGCGTCGTTCGGTCGGGATAACGAGCATCTTGTGCAAGACGCTGTTTGTCCCAGCCCTGGCGTCGAGCCGCCGATCTGGCGGTCGACGTTCTCGAGTGGTTTGCACCTGTTAGCGGCATGGTGCGGTCGGACCTGGGTTGCATCGGCATGGAGTTGGTGAGGAAGCAGACGTGGATCTAGATGAAACGATACAAGAGTCCCGACAAACGATCGAGCAAATGGACAGCCTTCTGAGGAGGGCGGGCGCTCAACTTGAGTGGCTGGCTCAACTATCGGACACCGGGGCGGCCGGCCCGGATTCTCCTCCTGCGAGTAGCGGCGATTGCGACGGGGGCTCTGACGCAACTTATTTATGCGAGCGGGCCGCCCCAGGCGATATTTTGCCTTCACCCGAAACGACTTTGCATCTTTCATGGTTCGGACGAAGGGTGTGATATGGCGAGCGGGGTCGAGCAAGACCTGTTGAGCGATCCTGAGGCGGCCGATGCGATGGACGGCGGAGCCTTGTCGCGCCTCGCGCCAGACCTCATGGCGGGGCGCGCGACGTTAGGCGATGTCGTTGGCATTACAGACGAAGAGCTTGAGGCGCTATATGCGCTGGGTTACCGCTATTACTGTTGCGGCAAATATGAGCACGCGCTGAGTTTCTTTCGCTTTCTATGCTTGCATCGACACACCGACGCGCGATCCTGGCTCAGCCTGGCTGCTGCCAGTCAGATGCTTGAGGATGCAGAGGGTGCGGTGCAGGCTTACAGGTTGGCTGCGCTCCTGAACAGCGAGGACCCGCAGATGCCGCTTCGTGCTGCAGAATGTTTCGTCAAACTGGGGCGGCCGGCAGCAGCCATCGTCGCGCTCGGTGATGTCCTGACGCTCAGCGCCGGAAATCCCGAGTTCGACATGTTCGCCTGGCGCGCGCGACGGATGCTCGACCGCCTGAAACCAGAAAGGAGCTCAAATGGTGCATAGCTTGATCGTAACCGGTTCGACCAGTGGAGCGCAGTACGAATACGAAGCAGGGGCACCGCTTGTACCCGGTCGCTCCTTGATTGCTCGTTCAGGCGCGCTCCATACGACAGCAGTCGGCAATTTGCCGCCAGCATTCTCCCGCGAAATCGTCGCATCGGGGTCGATTCCGAAGCTGGCGGTGCCGCGCGGGCTCGACCCGATCGAACTTGCTAACAATCTGCTGGCAGTGAGGATCAAAATGACTGACCGGCTAATTGCGAGCGGGATGGCGGATGTTCGACACGAAGGCGAACTGCTAAGGCAGCAGCACGAGACGATCGGCAACAAGATTATCGAAGCCGCCAACGCCATGGCGAAAGCGAAAAAGAGCTCACGCATAATGAAGTTCCTCGGGTGGCTCGCGGTCGGGCTCTCGGTCGCGGCTGCCGTGGTCACTGGCGGCACTCTTGCTACAGTTGCCGCAGCAGTTACAGTTGGCGTTGCGGTGCTCAACGAAACGGGAGTCGTCGACAAGATGACCCAGGCGATTGCCAAGCGTCTCATGAAAGATGGCAACATGGATGCGGCCCAGGCGAACAAAGTGGCTATCGGCATCACGATGGGCATCATATTGTCCGTTACCGTGCTGACGGCAGGCGCCGGGCTTATGGATGCAGGTGCGAATGGAGCCCGCGCGGCCGCGATGTGGAGCCGCCTTGGTGAGGCCGGCGCGTCGACTCTCCGTGGACTTGCCTCCCTCGCAAAGCAACCGGGCTCGTTGGCAACCGTCCTCGCAAGGGCCATGAATCAAGCCGCTTCCACGATCGCGGAGACAACCTCGAACGCTACCAGGATTGCTCAGATCAGCCAGAGGGTTTCGACTGCCGCTTGCGTTGGCGAGGCAGTTGCTTCGTTCGGCGAGGCCGCTGCGGGCATGGCGAATGGGGTTCAGCAGAAGGAGGCCGCGGACACTCAAGCGGACGCGTTGGACATAAGGAAGCGGATTACTTGGATGAAAGAGCTGCAAAACAACGAGATGGACTTCATCAAGCAGCTCGTCCTCGACCAAAAGGCGACCACGCAGAGGATTGCCGAGGCTATCGAGAGCCGCAGTGCCAGCGATGCGTCTCTCATCCGTGCCTTCGCCTGATCACTTCTAACAGCCTTCTCTTGCGAGCGTAAGGAGCGCATTCATGCTAAGTGCTGTCGAGCCTGTAAAAATTGCCGGCGTTGATCCATTGGACACTGCCGCGCAGCTTTCGCCGAGTGCGCCCTCTGTCTCCCTCCGCGGCGCCCGCGTACCAGAGGCGACCACTACTCAGTCGCTTGCCCAGAGTAATAACGGCGCGTCAAATTTTGCTCTGCTTGGAAACTCGGGGTCCCCTGAGCTGGTTACTCAGCAGACGCTTTCAGGTATTGCGCCCAAGCTCAAGGACTTTGCGACGGGAAGCAACATGTCGGCAGTCGCGGCACTCATTGTTCGTCTCAATTCTGAGCTTCGCAAAGCGGCAAGAGAGGACATGTGGGCTGCGGTCGGTGCCGATATCGCTGCGCAGGACGCGGCTGCCAAGTCGATTCGAAGCTCAGGGCTCTACCAGTTGTTTGGCTCAATCGTCGCATCGTGTGGCGGTATCGCCGGCGCCGGCATGAACCTCAAGGGTGCTCGCCAGAGTCAATTGCGATTCGAAAGTCATGCACCCAAGGCCTCGTCTGGCCTTGGCGCCCACACTCCTGATGGCATGGCGTTGCTCGGACTTCTCCGTGGCGTGCATCAGCGGCTACAGCTCCTCCCCTTCCCGCTGCGGACCATGCCCTCCGTAAAGGTCCCGGAGATCTCCCGGTTCCCGTGCAAGGAGCGTCCACACATGCCAGGGTCTACGACCACGCCGGACCATTTTGACGTTACGCGCATCGCTCACGCGCAAACCGCAGCCGCACAGGCGACCATGAAATGGGGGGGCATCGCTGCCATTACAACGGAAACGTCCAAGATCGCCGGGGCCGGCATGAACATGGCGTCCACTCAATGTCAGGAAGAAAAAGCGAAGCATGACGCGGATAGCACCAAGGCGAAGGCCCACGCGGAGGACGAAAGGCAATTCATCGATTACTATCAGACACAGATTCAGGACATGCTGAGCAAGCTTGCGGAGATGCGTAGTGCAGATAGCGAGACGAGGAGCAAACTCGTCAACATGGCATGAGTGCAACCCATCGTTTGAACAAACGATGTTTAGACCGGAAGGAAGGTAGAAAATGATGATTGGAAACGGCAGCGCGCCGTCCTACAGTGCGGACTATGCCATCACAGATGGGCAGTCGCTATATTCGACCATGATGCTGCTCATGATGGAGCGACACGGCATCTACGAGACGCAGCTCCGGGGTAATTATGCTAGCATGCAGGCGCGTAACGATCTTTTGAAAGACATGACTAGCGCATTGGCGACGATGCGGGCCGAAAGGCCAAATGACGAGAAGACTGTCTGGGGGTACGGCCACTTTATCGATTCGCGGGGCAAGACCCATAGCGTTTATGAGTTCATGCAGGAGAATGGCATCGCCATCGAGACGGTCAATAACGACGTGTGGGGCATACAGGCGGAGTTCGACGCCGCGATCAACAATCTTAAAGCGGCGATTGATAGCGCCAACAGCGAAGGGCAAATGGCAGTTATTTCGTTGCAAGGGCTTCTGGATAAGATCAATCAGGTCATTGAATTGACATCTAATGTTCTGTCGAAAGAGGAAAAGGACAAGGAGGCCGTCATTGGCAATATTCGGTAAAGAGTTGGCTCCGGAATTCCGGACAGGGCGACAAGTGGGGTTTCTGCCTGACGGTGGGCACGATTGCCCCGCGAATCAGGAGAGACGATGAGCAGAGGAACCCGTCGGCACTGAAATGGACCCGCGGAGCGGGACCGCTTGAACCGGTTTGTTAGTTGGAAACTGACCGCTCCCGATCCTTCTCTATCACGCTGCCAGAAACGCTGTCTGCTGTTGTTGCTGTGGGCATGTGGTCAACGCGTCAGCGTTGTTCATCATGTCCGCAGCCTTCGCGGCCAGCATCCGTTCGCGCCAAACCGCCATCGGCGTGCGATAGCTCAGCGCCTGATGAAGGCGTTGGAGGTTATAAAAGGCGATCCAGTTCGCGATGCCGGCCTTGGCCTCGCCGCCGTCGGCGTAGCCCTTGAGGTAGAGGTCCTCATGCTTGAGGGATCTCCACAGCCGCTCGATGAAGACGTTGTCCATCCAGCGGCCGCGGCCATCCATCGAGATCTTGATCCCTGCGCCCGCCAGCGCACCGGTGAAGGCCGTACTGGTGAACTGGCTGCCCTGGTCGGTGTTGAATATCTCCGGCGTGCCGTACTTCGCCAGCGCCTCTTCCAAAGCCGCCACGCAGAACGAAACGTCCATCGTGTTCGACAGCCGCCACGCCAGAACCGCACGGCTCGCCGCCCACACCTGGTTCGCCCGCTCGATCGTCATGTTGCGCAGCAGATAGGGATAGATCTTGTGGCCCGGCGCCGGCTTCGTCGTGTTCGGCTTCGGTCCCAGCGCCGCGATGCCCATCTTGCGCATCAACCGCTGCACGCGCTTGCGATTGACCTGAAGCCCCTCAATCTTCAGCATCGCGGTCATTCGCCGCGAGCCCAGGAACGGCCAGGCGGTGAACAGCTCGTCGATCCGCCGCATCAGGGCTCATCTTCCGGTCCTCCGCGCTAAAAATCGCGCTCCACCGTCAATTGCCCGATCTTGGCGTGCAGCTTCTCGATCTCGCGTTCGCGCGTTTCCTCGCTCTCCCGCCCGACACCTGCGTCAAAGGCCCGCGGCGCCTGTTCCAGAAGTTGTTTCTTCCACGCATAGATCTGGTTCGGGTGAACCTCATAGCGCTGGGTCAGATCGGTCACCGTCGCCTGCTCGTAAGCGGTAAGAGCTCCCACGTCCGCAGTGATCAGCGGGCGCGTGCGTAGCGGATCGGCATCCAGTATTGGCGCAGCGCCTCGACGGCCGCTGGGATATCGAGGTGGGCATTGCGAAGAAAGTCC
>NZ_JBVAPG010000152.1:0-19106 GCF_055413685.1 Bradyrhizobium sp. LeoA1Lang
ATGCCTATCCTTATCGCCATCCTTACAACTATCTTTTGACATGGTGACCTCGTGACGAAACAATCCACGAGATCTTCCTAGCCGACCAGATCAGCCCTCAGTGCGTGGTCGCCGGATGACGCTCACGAACATTCGACGACATGACGAAATGGGTCGGCGAGGTGCAGTCGCCGGACCAGATTCCCGAGTTCGTCAATCGTGCCTTCCACATCGCGATGCAGGGGCGTCCCGGCCCGGTGGTGCTGTCGTTCCCCGAAGACGTCCTTAGTGCCATGAGCGATGCCGGCGATGCGCTCCGCTCGCAGGTTGTCGAGACCGCGCCGTCGGATCAGCAAATAGCGCAGGTCGGCGAACTGCTCAGTCGAGCGCAAAAGCCGCTCGTCATCGTCGGCAATCTCGGCTGGACGCCGGAGGCGGTTGAGCAATTCAAGGCGTTCGTTGCGCGCAACGAGCTGCCGGTCGTTGCAGGCTTCCGGTCGCAGGACGTGCTGGACAATCGAAGCCCGAACTATGTCGGCGATCTCAGCCTCGGCTGCAGCAAGGCCTTGATGGAGCGCGTCAAGGCGGCAGACCTGCTCCTGGTGATCGGGGACAGGCTTGGCGATGTCACCACCAACCATTTCTCATTGCTCGACGTGCCGACGCCGAAGCAAGTCCTGATCCATGTGTTCCCGGGAGCCGAAGAGCTCGGCAGGACCTATAATCCGACACTCGCGATCCAATCGAGATCGTCCAATTTCGTCGCCGCGCTCGCGAAGCTGCGGCCACTGGATGCAAAGCCGTGGGCTACATGGCGCGATGAGTCACGCCAGGCTCTGGTCAACTATCAGTCGCCACGGCCCGATACGGCGAGCTTCGATCTCTCCAAGGTGATCGCCCATCTCAATCGCGTATTGCCTGATGATGCCATTGTCACCAATGGCGCCGGGAACTATACGATCTGGCTGCATCGCTATTACGGCTACCGGCAACTCGGCACGCAGATTGCGCCGAAGTCCGGCTCGATGGGCTATGGCCTGCCGGCGGCGATCGCAGCGAAGCTGCGTCATCCGGACCGCACGGTGGTCTGTCTCGCCGGCGATGGTTGCTTCATGATGGCGTCGCAGGAGTTTGCGACCGCGGTTCAGCACAAACTTCCGATCATTGTCATCATCGTCAATAACGGCATGTACGGCTCGATCCGGATGCATCAGGAGAACCATTTTCCGAATCGACCGAGCGGCACGGATCTGCTGAATCCGGATTTTGCGGCCCTGGCGAGGTCGTACGGGGCGCATGGCGAGATCGTCGATCACCACGATCAATTCCCCGATACCTTTGCGCGGGCGGCGACAGCGGATCGGCCGACCGTCATCGAACTGCGCGTCAATCGCAATCAACTCACTCCGGATCGTAGCTTGTAAAGCTTGGCCCAAAAATCGAACGCGCGCGCCCACAGGAACGGACATGAAGAACGATATCGAATTCACTTTGGTTGCCAGAAGCGCCACGACGCCGCTCAAATTGTCGATCACGCAGGCGGTGATCGCCGGCTGGACCGGGCGCGATCCGGTCGCGCGCGATAAGCACATTGCCGAGCTTGCGGCGATCGGCATCGCGCCGCCGGCCTCGACGCCGATCTATTACCGATGTGCCGCGCGCAGGCTGACAACCGCCGGCAGCATTGAATGCACCGGCACCGAGTCGAGCGGAGAGGTCGAGTTCGTGCTGTTTGGATTTGAGGGGCGTACGCTCGTCGGCGTCGGCTCTGATCACACCGATCGCAAGGTCGAAACCTACAACATCACGGTGTCCAAGCAGATGTGCGACAAGCCCGTGGCGCCGATGCTGTGGGATCTCGCCGAAATCGAAGGCCACTGGGACCAGATCATGCTGCGATCCTGGGCGACGATCGCCGGCGAACGCGTGCTTTATCAGGAAGGCGCGCTGAGCGGAATGCTGCCGGTGCCCGATCTGATCGAGCGCGGATTTGGCAGTGGCAAACTGCCTGACGGCTGCGCCATGTTCTGCGGCACCTTCGCCGCCAAGGATGGCATCCGCCCAGCCAGCCGCTTCGATTATGTGATCGAAGATCCGGTCCTGAAGCGCAGCATCAGCCACGGCTACGAGATCATCACGCTGCCGGTGCTAGGCTAAATCCCTACGCCGGGACTTCACACCCGGCGCTGTCAACTTCGCAGAAGCGCTTGTAAAGCCACTTCTGCCCGTCATGCCGGCGCCACACGCGGCCATGCACCAGTTTTCCGGTGATCGATCGCCGAGGGACGATGACGATCCATAGATGCCAAAGTCTCGTCCAGGATGGCTTTGGACGGCGGGCGATCATCAGCGGTGTTTCCAACGCTGGAACGAAACCCATCGGGCGGAGTATGATCGCCCGATGGGCATCGCCATGTTAGTCCCGGCAAGGGCAATTTCCGGCGAGGCCGATGCTATCGCGACCGTGCGCGCGGTCTCAATGACATTCGGTCGTTAAGCTTGATGCTGGCGATTCCGGTTAATTCTGGAACTCGGTCGACGCTTTCCTGTCCGGGTCTCGATCATTCTTGTTGCCTTCGGAGAGGCGGACGCGCCGCTCATAGTGTTGCGCCAATTGCAGCAGGCGTCGCTTGATCAAGGGATCAGCTTGCTCGGCAATAGCGCGAACCGCACGCGCTCTTTCTCTGCAAAACTCGTCATCCATTCGATTGGTCCCCGCAGACATTCCGCAAGCGCGAGAGACCTTAGCGTGGTTGACCCGATTTAATTGTGATCGAGATCACACCTCCAGGTCAAAGTCGAAGCGAGTTCCGGCTACGCGGTGACGCATATCTCGACATACGCCGTGATCTGCAAGACTTCCGCACATCCGGATTGGAGCGACGGCATTCAAATTTGACGGGGCAACGTAGGAGTTTGATATCGGAAGAGCAGCGATCCTCGCAAATCTTCCAGCACTCGTATCGACGGCAACGCAATCATTGCCTGTCCTGGCAAACAAAGCTGGTTTCATTTCATTGACTGAAGATCGATCGCTCTTACGATTTGCTGATCATAGTTTCGTCTCCGCCGACGCTTCAGCGACCGAGGCATGGCGGAGCAACAGGATCGCGCAACCATGTCTAGCCTCGAAATGCTCATGCTGCTCGAACTTGCATATGGCCGCCCGGCATCGCTTCGAAGGGTTGAAGAACTTTCGCCGGTAGCGCGTCGACTGCGTCGGCGCCTCCGGCGGTTGGTCGCTCTGGTGCGAAGGTCGCAATGGCCGGCAACGCGGCGGCGTCAGCACGGCAGCCTGGGTGGGGTTTTCCGGATCGTCCCCTAGAAGAAGCCCTTGGCCGGCAGCGGTGTGCCGCTGATCTCGTATTGCCCGATCGAGCGCGCCTTGAAGTTGGTGGGGTTGTGTGAGGACAGGGTCCGAGCGTTGCGCCAGTGGCGGTCGAAGTTGGTGACCTTCTTGGTGGCGGAGGCGCCGCCGACGTCGAACAACAGGCTGCCGGCGCGGATCGCGAATTCGTCCGCCACGATCTTGGCCTTTGCCGACAGCAGCGCAGCCTTGTGCGCCGCCTCGACTGCGTCGGCGGCGCCCGCGTCGAACGCATCGGTCGCGACGTCAAGCGCTTCAGCCGCCGCCAGCACCACGGTCTCGGCAGCGAAGGCGCCGCTTGCGATCTGGCCGACGGTCTGCTGCAGCAGCGGATCGTCGGTCGGGGTCTGGCTCGGCGCATAATAGAAAGTCCGCTTGCGGGAGCGGACAAGGGCTGCAGCGTCGCGCAGGCTGGCGCGCGCGATGCCGGCGACGATCGCGGTCAGGAACAGTTGCGCGAACGTGTTCGAATAGGGAACGCCATAACCGATGTCCGGCGCATCGAACACGACCTCCTGCCGCTTGACCTTCACATTGCGGAAATGGGTCGTGCCGGTTGCCGTCAGCCGCTGGCCGAGACCGTCCCAATCGTCAATCAGCTCAACGCCTTCCCGCTTCACCGGGATGATCGTCGCGCCGATCGCCCCCGACGGATCGGCGGCGCGCACCAGCACGTAGTCCGAATACAGCGTGCCGGTGCTGTAATATTTCGTGCCGTTCAGCAGGAAGTCGCCGTTCTCATCCGGCGTCAGCGTCGTATTGGGCGTGATGTCGCCGACCTTAGGGCTCTCGAGCTCGGTGGTTGCAAGTCCGATGATGGCGCCTTCGGCAACCGCCTTCTGCCATATCCGGCTCTGCTCGTCCTTAGGGTTGCGCACCAGGAGCTCGACCACGCTGAAATGGTTGCGCAGGATATGCGCAACATTGGCGTCGGCCTCGCCAAGGCGGATCACGACCTCGAACAATTCGCGGATCGTGCCACCGGCGCCGCCGGCCGGCGTCGGCAGCCGCAGTGCGCCGAGCCGCACCTTGCGGATCAGGTCGATCTCCTGGAACGGAAGGACCCGGTCGCGCTCGCGTTCGCTCGCGCCTTCCGCAATATGCTTCAATAGCGCCTCAAGATCCGGGGAGCGCGGATCGAGACGGTGCGGAGACCCAAGCGAATGCGCGGATACAGGCTTGTTCATCGTTTGACCTGAATGGAGTTGAAGTGATCGTTCAGAGCTGAGCCAGGTGGTCGGTGATCTTGACCGGCTCGGGCAAGACCTTGCGTGCCACCAGCCAGTCGGCGGCCTTCTGCAGGTCGGCGAGGAACTTTTCGTCATTGACCGGGAAGTAGCGGTACTGCCGGTTCAGCGCGATGAACTGGTCGCGCACCTGGTCGCTGTATTTGCCGGCTTTCTGCGCGATGTATTCGGCGTCCTTGCTGTTCTCCGAAATCCATTTGCCCTCAGCGCGGAAGGCGTCGTTGACGGCGCGGACCAGCCCTGGATTGTCGGTCGCGAATTTGCGGGTGGTGAGGTAGGAAGTGTAATCGATCTGGAAATCCAGGTCGCGACCCTCGAGGAAGATGTCGTGCGCCTTGTATTCGAGGCGGGCGATGTCAACGCCGGGGCTCCACATCGACCAGGCGTCAACCTTGCCGGAGGCGAGCGCTGGCGCCGCATCGGGCGGATTGAGATAGACGAATTTCACCGCGGAGCGATCGACCTTGTGCTTCTCCAGTGCCGCGACGAGCAGGAATTCGCCGAGGCCCGAACGGTTCACCGCGACCGACTTGCCGACGAGATCTTCGATCTTGCTAATGCCGGAATCGTCCTTGGCGATGATCGCAGTGGTGCGCGGCTCGTAGACGACGAATTGCGTGAACACCAGCGGCGAGCCGGCGATGATCGCGGCCAGCGCGGGCGTGGTGCTGCCGCCGAAGCTGAAGTCGGCGCTGCCGCCGGTCACCGCCTGCAGGGTCGGTGCATGGTTCGGGAACGGTCCGAGCCATTCGACCTTGATGCCGTCCTTGGCCAAGAGCTTGTCGAACTCGCCGCGTTCCTTGGCGATCAGATTGAGGCCGCTGAGGCCCCAGGTCAGGCGGACGGTGTCGGTGGTGCGGCCGGTCGCCGATCGCGCGGTCTTGGGCAAGCCGAGGCCGGCGAGCGTGCCGAGGCCCGCGGCGGCAGAGCCGAGGAAACGGCGGCGCGACGGCTTTGCAAACGCGAAGTCAGACATGGATGAATGATCCTTCCGAGAAAGCTCAAGCAGTATGGTGAGACGCAACGACGCCGAGCTCTGTGAGCAGCTCGGCGCGGGCAATCCGGCTTGCGCCATCGCCCTTGGTTCGATGTTCGAACGCAATCCGTCCTTCGCGCATCACCAGGATGCGGTCGGCGAGCGCAATCGCTTCGTCCACGTCGTGTGTCACGAGCAGGACACCCGGCCGATGGCTCGCGACCAATTCGCGGACAAGATCGTGCATGCGGATGCGGGTCAGCGCGTCGAGCGCGGCAAAGGGCTCGTCGAGCAGCAGCAACTCCGGCTGTTGCACCAGGGCGCGTGCCAACGCGACGCGCTGCGCCTGCCCGCCGGAAAGATTGCGCGGCCAGTCATCGAGGCGGTCGCCGAGCCCGACCTCGGCTAGTGCCGCTGCGGCGCGTTGGCGTGGATCCTTGACCTCCAGTCCGAGCGACACGTTGCGCCAAAGACTGTCCCACGGCAGCAGACGATGCTCCTGGAACACGACCGCCGGACGTCGCGGCGCGACGATGCGGCCGCCATCGATCGGGTCGAGCCCTGCCAACGCGCGCAGCAGCGTGGTCTTGCCGCAACCGCTTTCGCCGAGCAGGGCGACGAACTCGCCGCGTTCGATGCGCAGATTGAGGTTTTCGATCACGATCCGGCTGCCATAGGCACGACGCAGGTTGGTCACCATCACCGCCGGTGAAGCAACAGACGAGGGCACGACATGAAGGGTCACCGCGCGCCTCCATAATTCGGGTGCCAGGCGAGCAGGCGCCGCTCGAGCAAGCGCGCGATCGCATCCGCTGCGACGCCGATCAGCGCATAGATCACGATGGTCAATACGATCACGTCGGTGCGCAGGAACTCGCGGGCATCCATCGCGAGGAAGCCGATGCCGGACTGCGCGCCGATGGTCTCGGCCACCACCAAGGCGAGCCATGCGGTTGCGAGCGCGTAGCGGACGCCGGTCAGGATCGAGGGCAGGGCGCCCGGCAAAATGATCCGCCGGATCAATTCAAGCGTGCCCAGGCCCTGGATGCGTCCGAGCTCGACCAGTTTCGGATCAACCTGGCGAATCCCCAACGTGGTGTTGATGTAGATCGGAAAGGTGACCCCAAGCGCGACCAGGAAAATCTTCTCGGCTTCGCCGACGCCAAGCCAGACGATGACGAGCGGCAGCGCAGCCAGGAACGGAATCGCGCGGATCATCTGCACGCTGCGGTCGATCGCGGCCTCCGCGATGCGGGAGAAGCCGACGAGCGTGCCAAGCGCAAAGCCGATGCTGCCGCCGATCGCAAAGCCGGTCGCGGCACGCAGCAGGCTGATGCCGAGATCGTTCAGCAGGCTTCCGGTGGTCGCAAGCTTGAACGCCGTCCTGACGACCTTGCTTGGCGCCGGCAACACGTGCGGCGATAGCCATCCGGCCTGCGCCAGCACCTCCCAAACGACGAGCAGCGTCACTGGCGCCAGCCAGGAGAGCAGTTGCAGCCCCCGGCGGCCGAGCTCGAATGGTTTGCGCGGGAGTGCCGCCGCGCCGTCTTTGCGCTTAAGGTCTTCAAATTCGACCGGGGAGACGGTTTGTTCTAGGTTGCTCAAGATAACGTCGTCCTCGTTTCAACGTGCTGCATGATGCGCGAGCAGATGAAGCGACATCGGGATGCCACGCGCGACACGCATCAGCGCATTCACTCAATTGGCGGCGTGCCGCCGATCACGAGTGCGTAGCCTTTCATGCATCGCAAAATGTCCCACGAATTTGACCGGACAGAAATAGAGCGGTTTTCCAATTGTCTGGCGGTGGAGAGTTTTCTGATTTCTTTGCGCGCGTGAGACGGCAAAGAATATCTTTCAACGCGTTCTGCGCTTGATCTCTCTTCGTGCTTTGGCGACAACAGCGGCGCTTTCGCCGCGAGATCACGCGCCCGCTTGGAACGAAATCACAACAGAGAAATAAAAATGACGGCACGACCGCTTCGTTTCGGCATCTGGGCGCCGGTCCATGGACCGCGCGCCGCGCATCAGGATCCCCAAGAACCCTATGATGCGTCGTGGGAGCGCAACCGCGATCTGGTGCTGGCGGCGGAGTGGCTCGGTTATGACTCCACGCTGGTCGCGCAGCACACCATCAATCCGCATCAGGAGGATCTCGATCAGTTGGAAGCGTGGAGCGCGGCGGCGGCGCTTGCGGCACTGACGAGCCGGATCGAGATCATCGCCGCTATCAAGCCGTATCTCTATCACCCGGTGGTGCTGGCGAAGATGGCGCTTGGAATCGAGAACATCAGCCGCGGCCGCTTCGCGATCAATCTCGTCAATGCCTGGAACAAGCCCGAGCTCGAAAAGGCGGGCATCGGCTTTGCGGAGCATGACGCGCGCTATGCCTATGGCCGCGAATGGATCAGCGTGGTGTCGCGCCTGATGCAGGGCGAACGCCTGACCTACAAGGGCGAGCATTTCGACGTGCGCGACTACGCGCTCCGGCCCGCCGACCTTTACCGGCAACGGCCGCTGATCTATGTCGGCGGCGAATCCGAGCCGGCGCGGGCCCTGGTCGCCGATCACGGCGACGTCTGGTTCATCAACGGCCAACCGCTGGCGGATGTCGCGGCGCTGATTGCCGACGTCGCGGCGCGGCCGCGGGTCTCGGCGCCGGTACGCTTCGGCCTTTCGGCATTCGTGATCGCGCGGCAGACCAATGAAGAGGCCCAGGCGGCGTACCAGCGGCTGTCGGACCTCGCCGCCAAGGATGCGTCGATGCGGGCGATCCAGAGGCAGAACACCGATCCGAAGGTCGTGATGATGCAGACGATGCAGAAGACCGCGCGGGTCGGCAGCAATGGCGGCACGGCCGCGGGCCTTGTCGGCAGCTATGACGAAGTGGCATCGCGCATTCTTGCATTCCAGGGAGCCGGCATTGAGCTGTTCATGCTGCAGTTCCAGCCGTTCGAGGCGGAGATGGAGCGTTTTGCGAACGAGATCATCCCGCGCGTGCGGCAGGTGCGGTCCGCGTTGGCGGCCGACGGAACATCATTGTTGGCAGGTTCGCGCTAACGATCGGTCGGTGTCAAAAACGGGCGTGCCTGTTCGGCTGGGAGGAATTTTCTCTCGTGGAGGCGAGCGACGAAAGCTTGGCCTACGTCTCCGCCGATATCTGGAATTGCCAGCGGCACCTGCTCGCGTAATTGTGCGCTGCAGCGTGTAGCCGAAAGACCGGAAATCCAGCAATGAATGTGCATCAATCTCTCGCGGCCTCACGACCGCCGGAGGCATTTCCGCCCGTCGCCACCGACGTCGTCTCCAAGGAGACGATGGTGCGGTTCGAGGCCGTCTCGAAGACCTATCCCGCCTATCGCGGCAAGCCGAGCGTCATGGCGCTGCAGGACATCGACTTCGCGATTTCGCGCGGCGCCATCACCGGCGTGATCGGCCGCTCCGGGGCCGGCAAGTCGAGCCTGGTGCGGCTGATCAACGGGCTGGAGAAGCCGACGACAGGCCGCGTCATCGTCGACGACAGCGACATCTCGGCGCTTTCCGGTCGCGAGCTGCGGCTGGCGCAGCGCTCGATCGGCATGATCTTCCAACACTTCAACCTGCTGTCGTCGCGGACGGCAGCGGACAATATCGCCTTGCCGCTTGAAATTGCCGGCTGGCCGAAAGCCGAGATCGCCGCGCGCGTCTCGGAGCTGCTCGACCTCGTTGACATCGCCGACAAGCGCAACCGCTATCCGTCGGAGCTCTCCGGCGGCCAGAAGCAACGGATCGGCATCGCGCGTGCGCTGGCGACGCGGCCGAACGTGCTGCTGTCTGATGAGGCGACCTCGGCGCTCGATCCGCAGACGACGCGCTCGATTCTCGACCTGCTCGCCAATATCAACCGCGAGCTTGGCGTGACCATCATCCTGATCACGCACGAGATGTCCGTCGTACGACAGCTCGCCAAGGAGGTGATCGTGCTCGATGCCGGGCACATTGTCGAGCGCGGCCATGTCGCCGAGATCTTTACCCATCCGCAACATGCGATCACGCAGAGCTTCCTCTCCGAGGTTCTCGGCAATGCCGTTCCGGTCTCCTTGTCGAGCCGGCTGCAGCAGCAGCCTGTACCAGGTGGCCAGGCCGTGATCCGCGTGCTCGTCCGCGGCGATGGCGGCGACCGGCTGGTGGCGCGCCTGTCGCGCGAGCTTGCGATCGATGCGGCGCTGTTGTCGGCGCGGATCGACGAGATTGGCGGCCAGCAGGTCGGTTCACTGACGCTTGGCGTGCCCGGCGACGAGGCCGTGGTTGCACGCGCGCTGTCCTTCCTTGTCCAACATCGGTTTTCCGCGGAGCGTCTCGGCTATGTCGCCTGAACTCATCAATCTCATCATCCAGGCGACCGGCGAAAGCTTGTTCATGGTCGCGGTTTCCGCTGCGCTCGGCACGTTGTTCGGCCTGCCGATCGGCGTCTTCCTCGCCACCAGCCGCAAGGGCGAGTTGTTTGCCGCACCGGCCGCGAATGCGATCCTTGGCATGATCGTCAATGCGACGCGCTCCACGCCCTTCATCATCCTCGTCGTTGCGATCATCCCGTTCACGCGCCTCGTGGCGGGCACCTCGATCGGGTCGGGGGCCGCGATCGTTCCGCTCACCATCGCCTCGACGCCCTTCATCGCGCGCCTCGTCGAGGGGGCGATCCGCGAGGTCGATGCCGGCCTGATCGAAACGGCGTCGTCGTTCGGGGCCACCCCGCTGCAGGTCGTGCTTAAGGTCTTGATCCCCGAGGCGCTGCCGGGGCTCGTGCTGTCGCTGACGCTCGCGGTGGTCAGCCTGCTCGGCTATTCGGCGATGGTCGGCGCTGTCGGCGGCGGCGGACTGGGCGATCTCGGCATCCGCTACGGCTATCAGCGCTTCATGCCGGAAATGATGCTGGCCGTGGTGGTGGTCCTGATCGTGCTGGTGCAGACGGTGCAGACCGCTGGCGACTATCTGGCGCGCCGGGTCAACCGCCGGCTGCGCCATCGCTGAAGCCGCGGGATTTGGTTACGACCCCTTCGGCGCCCAGATCTTGACGTCGGTGGTATCGACCTTCTTCGGGATCAAGCCTTCGGCGACGAACGCATCCGCGATGCGCTGCTGCTCCGACAGGCCGGCGACGGTGACCGCGCCGACCTTGTAGGAGCGATGGCTGTTGGCTTCTTCCACCGCCGTGGCATCGATGCCCCAGAGGTTGGCGAGAATGGCGGCCGCATCCTTGGGGTTGGCTTTGACCCATGTGCCGGTTTCGGCAAGCTTGGTGAAGATCACGTTGAGCGCGTCGCCGCGGCGATCGGCGAACGCGGCCGAGGCGACATAATAGCGCTTGTAGCTGGCAAGGCCGTTGCTGCCGTCGGAGAGCACGCGTGCGCCGGACTGGCGGCTCGCGCTGGTGAGGAAGGGATCCCAGGCCACCCAGGCGTCGACATTGCCGCTGACGAAGGCGGCGCGGCCGTCGGCCGGCGTCAGGTAGGCGGGCGCGATGTCCTTGAAGGTGAGGCCGGACTTGGCGAGCGCGGCAAGCAACAGGAAATGGCTGCCGGCGCCTTTGGTCACCGCAACCTTCTTGCCCTTGAGGTCGGCTACCGTTTTGATGGGCGATTCCTTCGGAACCAGGATCGCCTGCGCAGACGGCGATGCCGCTTCTTCAGCGACATAGGCAAGCTTGGCGCCCGCGGCCTGTGCAAAGATCGGCACGGTGTCTGCGACGTCGGCGCCAAAATCGACGCTGCCGACATTGATGGCCTCGAGCAGCGGCAATCCGCTGGTGAACTCGTGCCAGGATACGGTGATGCCGAGCGGCGCGAGCGCTTTCTCCAGTTCGCCATTGGTCTTGAGGATCGCGGTGAGCGTCGAGGACTTCTGGTAGCCGATCCGGATTTCCTCCGAGATCGCAGGGCGCGCCAGCGAGACCATCGCCAGCAGGCCAAGCGCCCCCGTGGTAAGCCGGCGCCTGATGGGTTTGATCCGGGAGGCGGCTGGAACTTTCGGGCGCTGGCGAGGCAAAAACAGCATATCTGTGGCTTCCAAAAAATGCGGATGAATTCCGGAGCCTCATTTGTGATCAATCGCGTGCCGGTGGCAATTACGGAGAAGTCGTCTGATGTGGTGCAAAATTCTCCGCAGGCGACAATTATGAGAACTACGTTTTGCGTGACACCCTTTCACCATGCCGCGTCATTCGCTGCTGTCGAAGATCAGTTCTTGCGGAGAACAGAAGTATCGCACTGCAGCGCAGAGCGAATGTTTTGTTCCCGGGTTTGAATGATCGCAGCCGTTTCGTCGTTTTGTCACGCAGGCGGTTGAAGCACGGAATGATCGGCGCTAGTGGCAGCCAGGTCCATTTGTCTGATCCTTGGAGAGCTTTATGCGAATCTTTACCGCGATCGTTGCGGCGGCTGCATTGTTTGCCGGCGCCGCAAGGGCCGAAACCATCCGGGTTGGCGTCACCGCCGGGCCGCACGCCGAAATCATCGAGGTGGTGAAGAAAGTGGCCGCCGAGCGCGGCCTCGATATCAAGGTCGTCGAATTCACCGATTACGTCATTCCCAATCAGGCGCTGGCGCTGAAGGATTTGGAAGCGAACTCGTTCCAGCATGAGCCCTATCTGAAGAACCAGATCTCCAAGACCGGCTGGAAGATCGTGAAGGTCGCCAATACCATCGCTTCGCCGCAGGGCGTCTACTCGCTGAAATACAAGAAGCTGTCGGATCTGCCGGAGGGCGCGCGGGTGGCGATCGCCAACGATCCCTCGAACGGCGCGCGCGGACTGATGATCCTCGCCCTTCACGGCGTGATCAAGTTGAAGGACCCGAACAACGTCGCCTCGACGATTGCCGACATCACCGACAATCCGAAGAAATTGCGCTTCGTTGAGCTCGATGCGGCGCAGCTCCCGCGTTCGCTGCAGGACGTCGACCTCGTCTCGATCAACAACAACTATGCGGTGCAGGCCGGCCTCAATCCGGCGGTCGATGCGATCGCGCATGAGGCGGCGGACGGCCCGTGGGTCAACATCATCGCCGTGCGCGAGGAAGACAAGGACAAGCCTTGGGTCAAGCAGCTCATCGACGCCTATCACTCGGACCCGGTAAAGGCGTTCATCGAGAAGCGCTTCAAAGGCACCTACCTCGCCACGTGGTAGCGAACCGATCTGTTCGATCCGCGCTGCCGAACAGTCGATGCACTATTCGGCGGCGTCGGATCGAACGGCATCGGTCGCGGGGCGGCGAAAGCCTGCACCCGGATGCGTCGCATGCAGGCGCGCTCTCCGTCCCGGAAACAGCTTCTCCCGCAAGGTGCCGTCGCGATAGGCGGTCTTGTAGACGCCGCGGGATTGCAGTTCTGGCACCACCAGATCGACGAACGCATTCAGCGATTCCGGCACGACAAGACGGAACAGATTGAATCCGTCGACGTCGGTCTCTTCCGCCCAGGCGATCAGTTCGTCCGCAACGTCTTGCGGCGAGCCGACCACGAAGGGCGAGCGCGCGCCGAGGCGGCTCAAGCTGGCAAGGTCTCCGATCCTCACCGGCCGCTCGCTACGCACTGTGAAATTCTCGACCATCGACTGGATCGCATTGCTCTCGACATATTGCACAGCCTCTTCGGGTCGGTAGGTCGAGAAGTCGATGCCGGTCCACCCTGAGAGCAGCGCGAGCTGCCCGGCCTGGTCGACATGGCTGGCATAATCCTCGAGCAGATCCTTGGCTTCGGCGCGCGTCGGGGCCACGATCACGGTGGCGCCGGCGAACAGCCTGATGTCATAGGGATCGCGCCCGAATTCCTTTGCGGCCTCCCTGATCTCGCGGACGGCGCGCGCGAGGATCGGCCTGGTCTGGCCGTTGAGGAAGATCGCTTCCGCATGCCTTGCGGCGAAGGCGCGGCCGCGCCGTGACGTTCCCGCCTGATACAATAGCGGCGTGCGCTGCGGCGACGGTTCGGCGAGATGGATGCCGTCGACTCGATAGTGCGAGCCTTCGTGCCTGACACGATGGACCTTCGCCGGATCGGCGAACAGGCGCGTTCCACGGTCGCGGCGGACCGCGTCGTCCTCCCAACTGCCTTCCCAGAGCTTGTAGACGGCAGCGAGAAAATCCTCCGCCGCATCGTAGCGCTCGTCATGGGCACGAGTGGTGGGCAGGCCCATCCCGCGCGCGCCACTGTCGAGATAACCGGTCACGATGTTCCAGCCGATCCGTCCTTTGGTGAGATGGTCGAGCGTCGAGAAGCGGCGGGCGAACTGATAGGGATGCTCGAATGTCAGGTTCGAGGTGATGCCGAAGCCGAGATGCTTGGTGACCAGCGCCATCGCGGAGACCAGCAGCGTCGGCTCGGCGTTGGGCAACTGGACGGCATGGCTGATCGCCGTATCCGGATTGCCGCCATAGACGTCGTAGACGCCAAAGACATCGGCAAGGAAGATGCCGTCGAGCAAACCGCGCTCCGCCGTTTTGGCATAGTCGACCCAATAATCGAGCGTGTTGTAGTTAATCGACGCGTCGCGCGGATGTGACCACAGGCCGGCCCAGTTGTGGCTCGGCGCGGTCATGTTGAACGCGTTGAAGCGAAGTTCTCGCGGTCTCGTCATCGGCCGTACTCCGGCAAAGGGTTCGTGTTTCGCGGAAACTATCACGCGAGCCGGACGACGTTGTTTTCAATTTGCCCGGCCGGATGAAAGATTACCGCCGTGTCAGGGCAAAGCGGCAGCACGCGCATCGCTATTTTCTCCGACGCCTCGACAGCGCAGAGATCGGCAAGCATCATTCGTCAACGGCGCTCGCGAGGCGGCCTCATACGATCCTTCGAGAAGAGATGGACCTGACAAGATGAAGACGTTCATGCGTATGGCGCAGGCGGCCAGCCTGTTCCTTGCCTTCACCACCGCTGCGGTTGCTGACGAGCCGCTGAAGATCGCGACCAGCGCCGGCCCGGTTGGGCAGTTGGCCGGCTATGCCGCCAAGCTCGCCAAGGAAAAGGGGCAGGACGTCAAGATCGTCGAGCTCAGCGACTGGGTCGCGCTGAACGAAGCGGTCAACAGCGGTGACGTCGACGCGAACCTGTTCCAGCACGGGACTTATCTGGCGCTGCAGAACAAGCAGCGCGGCTTCAATCTCGTTCAGGTCGACAAGGTCGGCGTGATCGCGCCGGTCGGATTGTTCTCGAAGAAGATCAAGAGCCTCGACGAGATCAAGTCCGGCGACAGCGTCGCGATTCCCAACGAGCCCTTGAACGGCGCGCGCGGATTGATCCTGCTCGAACGCGCCGGCCTGATCAAGCTGACGCCGGGCAAAGGTTTCGCGGTGAGCAAGTTCGACATCATCGAAAACCCCAAAAACCTGAAGATCGTCGAACTCGATCCCGCGCAGACCTACCGTTCGCTCGATGACGTCACGCTGGCGCTCGTCAACGTCACCTATCTGATCTCGGCCGGCGGCGATCCGAAATCGGCGCTGATCATCGACCGCACCCTCGATGACGGCCTGGTCCTGCGCTTCACCGCACGTGCCGACAAGAAGGACGATCCGCGCCTGAAGGCGTTCATCCAGGTCTTCAACTCGCCGCAGGTGAAGCAGTTCATCGAGGAGAAGCTGCCGGCCTTCATCCCGGCCGGGTTCAACAGCTAGACTAGGCGGTTCAGGACGAGCTGCGGACGATCGGCGCGGCGTCGCGATCGGCCGGCGCCACCGGGTGCAGGATGCTGGTCCGATTGCGTCCCGCCTTCTTCGCCGCGTACAGGGCGGAATCGGCTGCCGACATCAGCCGGTCCAGGACGATGTCTCGAGCGTGGGCGATCGATATCCCCGCGCTCGCGGTGGCCATGATTTCAATGTTGTCATGAAGGATCGGTGCATCGCTGAACGTGGCGCGGACCCGATCGACGACGAGCCTTGCATCGTTGATCGTAGTGTCCGGCAGCAGCAGCGCGAATTCTTCCCCGCCGATCCTGCCGAAGATATCGCCCTGGCGGATCGCGCCTGCGGCGCGTCGCGCGAACTCGGCGATGACCTCGTCTCCGGCGGGATGGCCATGCTTGTCGTTGATGGCCTTGAAGTAATCGATGTCAAAGAGCGCAATCGCGATCTCGCACGACTTGCCAGATAGTTTGGCGAGACGGGCTGCGCTGGCTTCGAAGAAGCCGCGTCGATTGAGGACGCCGGTCAACTGATCCTTCATCGCGAGATCGCGCAGCCGGCGCTCGGAACGCTCGCCGATCATCAGAATGCCGAGGACGACGATCGCCACCATCGCGACGGCGGATTGGAACGGTGCGAACGTGAGCCATCCCCGGAGCGGGCCCTGGCCGATCTCGTCGCGCATGACGAAGATGGCGATGGCCTGGCTGTAACTGACCACCGTCTCAAACAGGCAGATCAGCGCGATGCAGAGCCGCGGCGAAAGTTCCCGGGAGGAGGAGCGCCAGAGATCGAGGCCGATCAGGAGCGTCATCGTGCCGATCGCGAGATTGTAGTCGATCTGGCGAAGCGCGTAGCTCGGGTACGCGAACGGCAGGCCAAAAGCCCAGATCAACGGCGGCAGCAGCGCCAATACGGGCAGCGGCCGTTGGTCGAAAACGCGCAAGCCACACCAGAGCGCGCCCGCGCCGAACAGTGCGAAAAAACCGGGAACGCCGAAGGCCGAGAGCTGGGGCAGCGTCTGGCGCTGTGCCGCAAGAATGACGCCAAGGCCGGACAGCAGGAACCCGAGGATCCACCAGGAATACGACTTGGTGGAGCGATCCCGCATCCATGTGATCAAGATGATCAAGCAACCGATCGCGCATGCGGCCTCGGCCAACAGCCCGACGGTGAACATATCGAACAAGGACCACAACTCCGGACCTTTCCCCGGCACGACCAGCTATCCGCCCGACCTTAAAGGAACGAGGGCGAATTCACTACAATTCGATCGATTGAATCGGTTGTGATTGATGATGTCGGTTACCGCGCGCCATGCGCGCTTCCGTACCGGCCGGTATCGGTAGCCGGAGAGGACAGCGATCCGATCTCGTTCGGAAGGAACTGATTCGCGCGCGATGAAGCGGCGAGGGGCCGTGACGTGGTCAAGATAGTCTTAAGGAAATCGGGGAGCGGCGTCGATACGCAGCTCCCCGAGTCATGCAGATGTTCGATTCGTTCAGAATCTGTAGTTGACGCCGGCCTTGACCGTGTGAAGCTTGGTGCTGACGTCCATGCTGGCGCTCGAGAAGAAGCCGTTGGCGACGTCGGAAACCGTGTTGTTGAACACGGTGTGGCTGCCAAGGTCCACGTAGAGATATTCCGTCTTGAAGGACCAGTTCGGCGTAAGGGCATATTCGAGACCGGCGCCCGCGGTCCAGCCCCATTGCGTGTCGCTGGCCGCGATCGCGGCTGGCAGCGGACCAACAAGTCCATTTGCGTTGAAGGTCGCGTGCGATTTGACCTTGCCGTAAGCCGCGCCGCCGGTCGCGTAGAGAAGGACCCTGTCCCAGGTGTAGCCGAGGCGGCCGCGAATGGTGCCGAACCATTCGATCTCGGATCCGATGTCGAAGCTTGCGTTGCCGACAGCGTCCGGAGCGGTGAAGAGCGCGGCGCCCGCGAGCTTGCCCTCGATACCCGACCATTCGAAATCGGCTTCGATGCCGGCGACCACATTATTGGCGAACTGATAATTGTAGCCGATCTGGCCACCGCCGAAGAAACCGCTCGAGTTCAGGCTGACATTGCCGGCGAGGCTCGACTCGAGCGCAGGCGCTTCCGCCTGAAGCTGCCGCTGGAATGCCTGGAAGGGATAGTTGAACTTGTCGCCGCCAAAGCCGACATTGGCGCCGATATAGAAGCCGGTCCAGGAGAACACTGGGACGGCCGCGACGGGCGGCGCCTTGACCGGATAGGACAGATCGGCGGCAAAGGTCGGGCCCGCCGCCAAGCCAAGACCAAAGACAGTGCCGAGTAGAAACGTCTTCATTACCACGCCCCTAAATTTCCCTGGAGAAAGGGTTTTCCAGTGCATCGCCGTCATGGGACGGCGACATGTGAAGGCTGGGCGAGCGCGTCGTGACCTCGCGCTGGTCGAGCTCGACGCAGTTCCTCGCAGCAGCCGTGTCGCAACATGGCAGGGGTTGCAGCGACGGTCTTGTTCTCGCCCGCACTGGATTTGAGCCCGAGCGCGCTCCCGCTAAACCGTTCGTCCCTGTGGCCGTTACGCAACAACCCGAAGCGGCATGCGAGCGATTCAGGGCGCGCTGCGGCAGAGTTACTCATGGCCCGCGTCGATCAGCCCCGGTAGCATGCGTGTGTAAGTGCAATTCCAAGAACAATGCATCAAGCAAGCTTCCACTCCGATAATCTCGATCCAGCACTCGAAGACGATCGAAGATTTTCCCTCTGGTATGAGAAGGTGGAGGCGCTCACCTGTTGTGTCGACATCACGCGATTCGACGATCGGCCGTTTTCGGGATTCCTCCGCTGGTCCGATTTTCAAGACGTTCACGTCACGCGATTCGGCGGCACTTTCGGCAGGATCAGGCGATCGAGGAGCGCCATTTCCCGCGGCCCCGATGATGATTTCTGCCTAGTGTTCCATCGCGGCGCGGGCACGCTGCGGGTGGATCAGTCAAACCGCGAAGCCAATCTTGCTTCCGGCGGCGCATTTCTCGGGACAAACGGCATGCCCGCCGACATGAGCTCCGATGCGCCCTTCGCCTGGACGACATTGACGGTCTCCAGGGAGCGGCTGGCGGCCCTCGTCGGCCAGGCGGACGACCTGTTGGCGCGGCCTCTCGATCCGCAGCGACCGGCCGTTGCGCACCTGCGGCGCTATATCGAAAGCGTCGTGAAGCTGTCGCGTGCGCCGCACGACCCGCAGCTTGACGCGCATATTCGCACGACTCTTCTCGACCTGATCGCGCTGGTGCTCGGCGCGCGCGGTGATGCCGCGCAGATCGCCACGACGCGTGGCCTGCGGGCATCGCGCATTCACGACATTATTGCCGAGATCGATCGAAGCTTCATGAGTGCCGGTTTCTCGGCAGCGAACGTTGCCCGCCATCTCGGTCTCTCGACCAGATATGTGCAGGATCTCTCGCAGGAGACGGGCCAGAGCTTCACGGAGCGCCTGCTGGAGCGCCGGTTGCAGCAGGCGCGGCACATGCTTACGAGCGAGCAGGGAGATCGTCTCAAGATCAGCGAGATCGCGCTCGCATGCGGCTTCGGCGAGGTCTCCTACTTCAACCAGCGGTTCCGCGGCCGCTTCGGAGTCACTCCGACGGAGTGCCGGCGCGATTCGTCCGGCCGTTGATCGATCAGCGATCGAGGTCCTCGCGCGCTGTGTAACCGGCTAGGCTGTGTGGACTCTTGGGATTCTCAAATCAGACGGAACGTGATTCAAGGCTTTCTTTTAGGAGGAAGCCTTGGGGTTCTGGATCGGCTCGTTCTGAACGACACGCAATGGGACCGTATCTCCGGCTTGATCATCGGTCGGCCGGACCAGCGTGGTTCGACAGGCCGCGACAACCGGATGTTTGTCGAGGGCGTGTTAT
>NZ_JBVAPG010000153.1:0-18829 GCF_055413685.1 Bradyrhizobium sp. LeoA1Lang
GCACGGGGGTAGGACCACAGGTTCAACCGAAGCATTCCGGCTTTCCCTGCGCGATGGTGTTACGGCTTATTTCGTGCTCTCCCCGGTGACCGGGCTTTCTTGCCACCGTCATCTCAAGCGCGAACTTGTTCGCGCGAAAAACTTAGCGCCAGCGTCGGGGCGCCAGGACCACACGACTTCGCCGTCCGTGATGTGTGTGCTCGTCAGTCACGCGCTTCACGTCCACCGCATCTCACCGCAACGTTCGTGACGATCGCGATCCGCCCCTCATCTTGGGTGAGACGCGCGGGGTTAAATCACTGATTTGCCCGACGACGGAAGCGGAATGTTTTTCGCGTGGGGACTGGACCGGGCAAATCACGTTGAAATGTCTAGGAAATTTGACATGCGCGCGCATCGCGTTTCGGGGCACGCGGCAGTGTCATCTCGCCTTGTTCGATTGAGCCGAGTATGTGCCGAGGGTTTTGCACCCTACAACGACACCGCCGTGCGGAGCAGGGCTCGGCTTCCGCCTTGCTCTAGCCCCAGAGGGTGGCGATGTCAGATGCTTTGCAAAAGTGAATTGGAGCGGTGGGGCATGCGAGCAGGCCGAACGTTGATCGCCCGGTTTATCGTCGCTTTATTCCTTGCAGGCATGGTTACGTTGCCTTGCGGGGCAGGCGAGCAGGAAATGCTGGCGCTGATGCAACGCATCACGGCGCTCGCCAAGGAGGGGCGATACAGCGAAGCCCTGCCGCTGGCCAGAAAGCTGACAAGCGAGGCTGAAAAGACCACCGGTCGACAGTCGCTTTTGACGGCGACAACCCTTGTCGTGCTGGCGCAGGCTCTGCAGGCCCAGGGCGAGATGACCGAAGCCGAAACCGCATTGAAAAGAGCCCTTGCCATCCGCGAGAAGGCGTTGGGGCAAAACCATCCTGATGTTGCGGCAGTCCTTGCCACCCTCGGCCAGATCGCCTTCAGCCAGAACCGACTGGACGACGCCGAGCGCAATGCCTCGCGCGCGATCGCCATCAACGAAAGCGCCTTGGGCCGCGACAATCTCAACACCGCGATGGCGCGCATGCAGCTCGGCAATGTGCGTCACCGTCAATTGAGAGAGGCGGAGGCGCTCGAGATTTACAGCCAGGCGCTTGAAGTCTTCAAGCGCGCATCGGGACAGGCCGACATCATGGTCCCGGTGGTCCTGAACAACATCGCGGAGGCGTACAAGGCGCAAGGCCGGCTTCAGCTTGCCGAGGAACGATTCCTTGAAGCGCTCGGTCTCCAGGAACAGCGCCACGGCCGTGACAGCGTCTATCTCGCCTCGACGCTCAACAATCTCGGAGAACTCAGGCGCCTGCAGGGGCGGCTTTCCGACGCCGAGCAACTGGCACGGCGCACATTGGCCATCAGGGAAAAGGCGCTCGGCAGTGATCATGCCGACGTCGCCGCCAGCCTCAACAATCTCGCGATCGTTCTTTCTCGGGAGGGCAGGGCCCAGGACGCCGAAACCCTGCTGGCTCGTGCGCTTGCCATTCAGGAAAAGGCATTCGGACCTGACCACCCGAATGTGGCGACGACGTTGAACAATCTCGCCGACGCAAAGGCTTATGCCGGTCGCAAGAAGGAGGCCGAGCAATTGTTCCGCCGCTCCCTGGCGATCCGCGAAAAGAGCCTCGGTGCGAACCATGTCGATATCGCCGTCTCGCTCGACAATCTCGTCACGTTGATTGGCGACGATTCGCGCTACGCGGAGGCGGAGGCCTTGGCGCGCCGGTCGCTTTCGATACGCGAGGCAGCGCTTGGCAAGGTCCACCCGCTGGTTGCGAGCAGCCTCAACAATCTTGCTGTCATCATGGACAGCACCGGCAGGTCCCAGGATGCCGAGCCGCTCCTGAAGCGGGCGCTGGACATCCGCCTGAATACACTTGGCGAGGTGCACCCGGACGTCGCCAACAGCTTCAACAACCTCGGGGCGCATTACTTGGACGCCAGTGATTGGCAGCGGGCCTATGATGCGTTTGCGCGCGCTTCCACGATATTGATCAACCGCAGCGCTGGCGAAGCCAATGCGGCGCAAACCACCGCCGATCTGAAATTCCATGACAACACAAATCCATTCCCCGGCATGATCGTTGCCGCCTACCAGCTCGCAGGCGCGGCTGATGGCGACAAGGCGACGACGTTGCGATCTCGGGCCTTCGAGACCGCGCAGTGGATCGGGGACGAACAGGCGGCAAAGGCCGTCAGCGGAATGTCGGCGCGGATCGCGGCGGGCAGCGGAGATCTGTCGGCGCGGGTTCGCCTGCGACAGGACCTGAGCGAGCAGGCGCTAGCGACGGATAGACTATTGATCTCGGCCATTTCACAGCCGAATGCAGCGCGCAATCAGGAGACGGAGCAGGCGATCCGTGGCCAGGCGACGCGCATTGCAAGCCAGATCGAAGCGCTCGATCGCGAGATAACGGCTCAATTTCCGGGATACGCGGCGCTCGTGGCCCGGACATCGATTTCTCTTGAAGAGGTTCGAAAAGCGCTGGGCCCGAAGGAGGCGCTGCTGCTGTTCACTACGACGTCGCGCTTTACCTTCGTGTGGACCGTCACGGCGTCCGATGTCCGTTGGCACGCCGCACCGATCGGCGCGAAGCAGGTGGCGGAGACGGTCAGCATTTTGCGCTGTGGCGTTGATTACGAAGCGTGGATGGATGCGAGCCGCGCCTGCGCCGAAAAGCTCGGAATGGATCGCCCGCCGAGCGATCAATTGCCGTTCGATCTGGACCGGGCGTTCGGGCTTTACCAGGCGCTGCTTCAGCCGGTCGAGAAGGACATTGAAGGCAAGGAGCTCATTCTCGTTCCATCCGGCCCGCTGGCGACGCTGCCCTTCCAGCTCCTGCTGACGGGCAAGCCTGCATCTGACGGCGCTCGGCGGGATCTCGCCAAGCAGCCCTGGCTGGTTAAACGGTTTGCGACGACCGTCTTGCCGTCGGTCTCGAGCCTGAAAGCGCTGCGCCAGGTCGCGCAACGGAGCAAGGCGTCCAAGCCGTTCATAGGTTTTGGCAATCCGCTGTTGAATGGAGACGGTCAGAGCGACTGGGTTGTCGACCGCGTCAAGCAGGCGCGGCTTCATCAGACTTGCGCAGAAGGCGCGGAGCCACGAACAAGCCTGGTAGTTCAAAGAGGGCACCGGTCGGCCGTCGTCCTTTCCGGCGGCACGGCGGACATCGAACAACTCAGGCATCTCGTGCCGCTGCCCGAAACCGCGCTCGAACTGTGCGCCGTGGCGAACAGCTTTGCGCCTGCGAAGGGCGAGGTTTACCTGGGCAATGAGGCGACCGAAGCAAAGGTGAAGTCGCTCAGCGAAAGCGGACGGCTGGAACAGTTTCGCATTCTTCACTTTGCAACGCACGCAGCGCTGGCCGGTCAGGTCCGCGGCTCGATCGAGCCGGGGCTGATCCTGACGCCGCCCGCTGCCGCTACGCAGTCCGACGACGGCTATCTCACATCGTCGGAGATTTCCGCGCTCAAGCTCGACGCCGACTGGGTCGTGCTCTCAGCCTGCAACACGGCCGGCGGCGAAGCAGCGAACTCGGAAGCCTTTTCCGGTCTGGCGAGAGCGTTCTTCTACGCAGGCACGCGTGCGCTCTTGGTCTCGCACTGGCCGGTGAATTCGGAGGCCGCCGTCGCCATCACGACGGGCGCAATCGGTGTTATGACGTCGCAGCCTAACACCGGCCGCGCCGAGGCGCTTCGCCGCTCGATTTCGGCACTGGTCGCCAAGGGGGGCGACAATGCTCATCCCAGCGTCTGGGCGCCCTTTGTGCTCGTCGGAAACGGTGCCTCATAGCGCGTCAATCCCCGGCCAGGAGGACGAGGCTCGGTTGGGAACACCGCGAATACGTCACAACCGCGGCCGACCGTGGGAACTTGGTCGCCTGATCTGCTTTGAGAAGGCGAGGTCGCACGGCTGTGTCGAAGGCCGCCTCACGGGTGGGGGACCATGATCGCGATCATCCGCGGATTTTCCTGGCGGGACGGGCTGTTCTCGGTCAAGTCCTTCGCCGCTGCCGTGCTGGCGCTGTACATCGCATTTCAATTGGACTTGTCGCAACCGAGTTGGAGCATCACGACGGTCTACGTTGTGTCCCAGCCGCTGGCCGGGATGGTGCTCGCCAAATCGCTCTACCGGGTGCTCGGGACTGTGATCGGCGCGGTCGCGTCGCTGGTCCTGGTTGCGCTGTTCTCCAATGCGCCGGAGCTGTTCTGTCTGGCGCTGGCGCTCTGGATCGGTGCGGGCACGGCCGTTTCGATCTATCTGCGCGATGCACCGCAGGCCTATGTCGGCATGCTCTCCGGCTATTCGGCCGCCATCATCGGCCTTCCCGCGGCGCTCGCTCCGGAGACCGCCTTTGACTTTGCCGTGGCGCGCTGCCTGGAAATCATCCTCGGAATCGCCTGCGCGACGCTGGTCCACCACCTCGTGTTTCCGCAGCGCGCCGGCGCTGCCCTGGTCGATGCGCTGTCATCGACGCTGCCGACCATGGCCCGCTGGGCCGGAGACAGGCTGTCGGCAGACTCCGTCGAAGCCGAAATTCAGACGGACCGGCGCCGCATGATCGCTGCCGTCGTCGGCCTGGAGCAGTTGCGCGTCTTCGCCAACCTGGATACGCCGGCGGTCAGGGCGATGGACAGTTTGGTCCGCCTGTTCGAAGCCAAGCTGCTATCGCTGCTGTCGCATCTCGTTTCGGTTCATGACCGGATATTGCTGCTGCGGCAACGCGACCCGCAGCGGATCGAGCGGCTGCGACCGCTTCTGCAGATGACGAAGGCGCATATCGCCGCCTGGACCGGACCGGCGACGCCGGATGACTCGTGGCGGGAAGCAGGCGATGGGACGAGAATCCAGGCCGAGATCGACGCCGCACAGCCGTCGCGGCAGGAGCTTGAAAGCACACCGAACGCCTTCCTGGTCCGCAACATCCTGCTGCGGTTGCAGGACATCATCGATATCTGGCGCGATACGGTCTGGATCCGGACGCATATGGGCCTGGGAGTGCTGCCCCCAGAGCGCGAAGCCGCGCCATCCTTTCAGCCCTATCGCGAGCCGGCGCTCGCGCTGACCGGTGGCGTTGTCGCCGCGTTGACGATCGTCCTGGCCAGCCTGTTCTGGATCTATTCGGCGTGGCCCAATGGTGCCACCGCCGTCACCTTCGCCGGCATCATGTGCGCGATCATGGGCGCGCGTGACAACCCGGCCGCCGGCGCGCTGATGTTTTTTCGCATGACGGCCGTCGCCGCCGTCATCTCCGCGGCCTACCTGTTCGTGCTGTTGCCGAGGCTCGATACGTTTGCCGCGCTGGTGGTCGCGCTTGCGCCATTGTACCTCGTTTGCGGGCTGCTGCTGACGGTCCCTCAGGCCGTTCCGATGGTGATACCCTTGATCTTCGTCGCGGGCGGCCTGATCGGCATCTCCAACCAGATGACCTACGACTTCGAGGCGTTCGCCAACAACGCGCTGGGCTACCTGGTCGGCATCGGCTTCGGCGCGGTCTCGCTGGCGCTGTTCCGTCCGTTTGGACGAGAAGTGGCGGCCACCCGCATGATCCGTGGCTTGCTGCGTGATCTGGCCCGCGTTGCGACAACCGCAACGCCCGAGACCCGTACTGCGTATGAGAGCCGGACATTCGATCGCATCAATGCGCTGCTGGCACAGCTCGACCCCGAAACGCCACGCTACGGCCAATCCGTGCAAGGTGGCTTTGCCGCGCTACGCGTCGGGTTGAACATCCTTATCCTGCGACGGGAACTGCCGCACGTGCCCCCCGATGTGGCGCGTTCGATCGAGGGGGCATTGGCAGGATTATCCGGTGCGTTTCGGGCGTCCTTGTCCGGACGCGCTTCTGCGTCTGTCGCACCTCTGCTCGAGTCGGCGCGCAACCGCGCGCTCTCGGCCGAGGGCGATCTGTTGATCGTTGCCGATGCGCTCTATGGGATCCAGACCACCCTCGAGCAGCATGGGGGCTTCTTCTTTGGCGATCGGCGCCTTTCGTCCCGGCCGGTGAGCGAGGCGGCAACCGCATGATCAAGGAGATCAATCTGGGCGGCGTCTACGTCTCCCCGTTTCTTGCCTATATGGGGGCTGCCGCGGTCATCTGGGTGCTGATGCGGCTCGTATTCGACCGGATTGGCCTTTATCGTGTTGTCTGGCATCCGGCGCTGTTCAATACGGCGCTCTACCTCATTCTGCTCACATTGGTCGTCGGCGTGAGCATGTGAGATATTGGTGAGCTGTTGCCATGCCGAGTCTCGGGCGCTTTGCGCAATACGCGGTGACGATCGCGACCGTCGCGGTGGCGATCGCTGCAGGGTGGTGGTTGTGGCGGCTGTACGAGGAGACGCCGTGGACGCGCGATGGTCGGGTGCGGGCCAACGTCGTCAACGTCGCTCCCGATGTCGCGGGTGCGGTGATCGACCTGCGCGTCAAGGACAACCAGCAGGTCAAGGTCGGAGATATTCTCTTCGTCGTCGATCCGGCGCGCTATCAGCTCGCGCTCGAGGAGGCGGAGGCCACAGCCGCGGGAGCCAAGGCGACGCTCGACGAACGGCAGGAGGAACAAGATCGCCGCGAGAAGCTCAGTGTCGATGCGATCTCGGCCGAAGCCCTCAATCAGGCACGAAGCGCCACGCTTGCGGCCCGTGCCGCTTACGACGAGGCGATGGCGCAGGTGGGCGTCGCCAAGCTCAATCTCGCGCGAACCAATGTGCGCTCGCCCGTCAATGGCCACGTCACCAATCTGCTTCTCAATCGCGGCGACTACGTCACGGCGGGAAAGCCGGTCCTTGCCGTCGTCGACCAGGATTCCTTCTACATCGCCGGCTATTTCGAGGAAACCAAGCTGCGCTACATCAACCTGGGAGATGCCGTTTCCGTCCGATTGCTCGGATTCGACGCTCCGCTGAAGGGGCATGTCGAAAGCGTCGCTCGCGCGATCACGGATCGGGAAAATGTCATCGGCACGGATCTGATCGCCAACGTCAACCCGACCTTCAGTTGGGTGCGTTTGGCGCAGCGGATTCCTGTCCGCATCGCCATCGACGACGTGCCGGACGGAGTCACCTTGAGTGCCGGAATGACCGCGACGCTGCAGGTCACGGGGCGGGGCCCTCAACCCGATGCGGCGGTTTCGGTTTCGAGCAAGTAAGGCCTATTCGTCATCGAGGCCGGGTGATCGCCGCAGCATGAAATGACCGAACGCCGAGGCGATCGGCTTGGCCGGGTCATCCTGCCAGGCCCGCGCCTCGAACGCGACGACGCGCCGGCCCTGCTTGACGATGGAGACGTTGGCGCGGCTGTCGAGGGCGCGGCCGGAGCGCAGATAATTGATCGTCAGGCCGATCGGCTTCGGCGGCGCCGAAACGCCGAGCTCGCGCGTCACGCCCACGACCGCGGCGGTCTCGAGGAAGGCGCCGGTCATGCCGCCATGGATGGCGGGCAAGAGTGGATTGCCGATGATCTTCGGCGAGAAAGGCATCACCAGCGTGCCGTCCTCACTGAGGCGGATGCCAAGACACCGCGCGAACGGGCTGTTTGCGAATGGGCCGGAGGGATCGTCGGGTGCTTCGAGCACGGGCAACGCGGCGTCATTGCGCAGCTTGTCGAACAGCATGTTGGTGCGGTTCGCGCCGATCATGAAGCAGGCGGTCGCGGTGGCCACCGGATCGTCTTCGGACTCCTGATAGGCGGTCGCGCGCACGAAGGCGATGGAGCGGGTGACGCGATAGCAGATCGAATGCGCGTTGATATCGAGACCTGGGGTCGCGGGCTTCTGGTAATCGATGCGCAGATCGAGCGTGGCGATGGCGCGCGTGCCGTCCAGCGCGAGCTGCACGGCCATGCCGCAGCTCTCGTCGAGCATGGCGGTAACCACGCCGCCATGCAGAACGCCGGTCTGCGTGTGGCCGACAAAGACCGGCCGATAGGGCAGGCGTGACCAGGCTTCGCCGGGCGCGGCGCGATCGAGCTGCAGGCCGCTGATCTGTCCGTAGGTGGAGCGGCGCCGTTTGATGGCTTCCGCCAGTTCGTCGAACGGTAGCGGCGTATTGAACGTCGATGTCTCGGACATGCCGACGTCTTAAACCACTGTGGCTCAGCTTGCGATCAGAATCGTAGGGTGGGCAAAGCCAACGGGTCGCGCGAACGCGCGCCCGATGACAGGCTCCGCGTGCCCACCATCTCTTGCACCGACCGTGGATGGTGGGCACGCTGCGCTTTGCCCACCCTACAGGATCTACGTGCCCGGCCTCGACACCTCGGTTTCCTTGCTGGTGATGAATTCGAGCAGAACCGGGATGCCTTCCTTGGTCTTCCGGATGCCGCGCTTGATCGCCGGCACGATGTCCTCAGGCTTGGTCACCCGCTCGCCGTAACCGCCGAAGGCGCGCGCCATCGCGGCGTAGTCGCCGGAAATGTCGGTCGAGCGGTATTTCTCGGTCGAGATCGGCATCACCTTCAATTCGATCGCCATCGAGAAATTGTTGAGCAGGATCGACATGATCGGGATGCGCTCACGCACCGCGGTCTCGAAATCCATGCCGGTGAAGCCGATGGCGGCATCGCCCCAGACGTTGATGCAGAGCTTGTCCGGCATCGCGAGCTTGGCGCCCATGGCGAGCCCGAGCCCGTAGCCGAGCTGCGTGGTCTTGCCCCAGCCGAGATAGGAGAGGGGCTCGACCGACTTCCAGAACGGCGAGAGCTGGTCGCGCGGGCTGCCGGCATCGTGGGTGATGATGGTGTTGCTGACATCGACGGTGTGCTGCAGGTCCCACAGCACGCGGTAGGGATTGAGCGGCGCCTCGTTATGGGTGAGCTTCGGCATCCATTTCGCGAGCCACTCGTTGTTGATGGCGGCGATTTCGGCGGCGACTGCGCTGGCATCGCGATCCGACGTGACGGTCTTGCCGATCTCGTCGAGCAGCGCATCGAGCACGAGCGCGGCGTCGCCGACCAGGCCGACCTTGGCCTCGACATCCTTGTTCAGATGATTGGGGTCGAGGGTCGAATGGATGATGGTCTTGCCCTTCGGCATCGCGATGCCGAAGCTCGTCTCCGTGAACGAGCAGCCGATGCCGAAGATCACGTCGGCATCAGTGAGGAATTTCGGCACCGCGCGCGGCACAGCTAACCCGCCCGAGCCGAGCGACAGCGGATGCGTCTCCGGAAATGACGATTTGCCGCCGAGGCTCGTGGTGACGGGAATGGCGAGGCGTTCGGCAAGGCGCTTCAGCTGCGGCCAGGCGCGGGCATAATGCACGCCCTGGCCGGCATAGATCACGGGACGCTTGGCGTTGATCAGGAGTTCGGCGGCTTCCTTCACATGCACGGGATCGGCGCCGTAGCGGGTGCGCAGCACCGGCGTGTAGTTCAAGGGCTCCGGCACCTCCTCGTTCCACATATCGGCGGGGATTTCGACGATGACCGGGCCGCCGCGACCGTTCTTCAATTTGGTGAAGGCGCGTCGGAAGATGTTGCAGACTTCGGAGGCGAGAATGATCGGCTCCGCCGATTTCGTAAACGCCTTCATCGCCTGGCTGGAATTGAAGTTCGGCTCGATGTTCGAGAGCCGGCGCGCATAGCCCATCGGCAGCACCAGCACGGGCACCGACTCGCCGAAGCATTGCGCCACACCGCCCATCGCATTCTCCGAGCCGGGGCCGTGCTGCATGCAGAACGCGCCGATGCTGCGGCCGGACGTGACGCGGGAGATCGCGTCCGCCATGTGCACGCCGATGCGCTCCTGCCGCACCATGATAGGGCGGATATCGGCGTTCGCGGCGTGCTCAATCAGATGATTGACGGGATAGCCGCAGAGAATCTCGATCCCCTCGCGCTTCATGATTTCCGCAATCGCCGTGCCGAGCTTCATGGCCGTGTCTCTCCCTTGGGTCGCGGCCGGTTCATCCGACCGCTTTGCAACAGAGGATCAGGATTTCGCGGGCGCGTAAAGCATGCGTCGTGCGCATCTCGGGGCTGCAGTTATGCGTTTCGCGATGCGGAGGGGCGCGATGCGCGAATGGCCGATCAAAAGTTTGTGCTGGCAGATCTGATCTGCGCGACGCGAATACGATTATTCGATGAGCCTCGAAGCGTAAGAGTGACGAAAACGTCACAGCGCCTCGCCAACAGCATCGACCTCACCGCGTTGTTATTCGCGCCGGAAGTTTTTGAATTAGGTAACGCCTCAAACATGCGTGTGCATGTTGAGGGACCAGGAGATTTGATCAGATGTTACGGGCGCGAACACTCATTCTCGGCACAGCCGCCGGCCTGATGGCCATAAGCGGCGCGCAAGCAGCCGATCTTCCAGTCAAGGCAAAGGCCGTTGAATATGTGAAGGTCTGCTCGCTATACGGCGCCGGCTTCTGGTACATCCCGGGCACCGACACCTGCATGAAGATCGGCGGCTATCTGCGCGTCGACACGACATTCAACGGCGGTCCGCAGGGCCAGCCGGCCTGGAACGGCGATCTCGGCCAGGACAACCGCTATCGCGACTACTTCGCGACCCGCGCGCGTATGGCGCTGACATTCGACACGCGCACCTCCACCGAGTACGGCACGGTTCGCACCTTCATGCAGGGCGACTTCCAGTTCTCCACGCTCGGCGGCAGCACCTTCAACCCGAACTCGATCAACGGCTCGCTCCCGGTTGCTGGCGCGCAGCTCCTCGACACGCCCGGCGGCGGCTATGTCGCAGTCGAGTATATCTTCATTCAGTTTGCCGGTTTCACGTTTGGTAAGTCTTCTTCGGCCTATGCGACGCCCTGGCAGGGCTTCCCGGGCAACAACTCGTCCTTCCTGATGGGCGGCCAGAACACCGACACCGGCGTCAACAACATCCAGTACACGGCGCAGTTCGGCAACGGCGTGTCCGCCAGCATCGGCCTCGACGATCCGGCGGTCTGGGACCGCACCACGATCTACAACCTTTCGCTGCCGCTGAACGCGACGCTGAATTCCGGCAACGCCTATGCGGGCGTTCGTTCGCCTGACGTCGTCGGCAATGTCCGCCTCGACCAGGCTTGGGGTCTGTTCCAGATTTCAGCCGCGGCGCATGAAGTGAGCGCGTCCTACAATACGCTCAACGCGGCTGGCGCTCCGGCGGGCGGCGTCGGTCTTCCGGGCGCGGCGCCGACCGCGGCATCCGAGCTTTCCGGGCATCCCGACGACTCCTGGGGTTACGCGACGATGGTCGGCGTGAACATCAAGAACGTCCCGACCGGCCCCGGCGACGACATCAAGTTCGATGCGAGCTACGCCAAGGGCGCGACCAAATACGTGATCGCGACATCGTCGGCCTCGCCGAGCTTTGCGATGTTCGGTGGCAGCGGCGCTTTCGGCGCGTATCAGAGCATCGGCTTCGGCGCGACCACTGACGCTGTGTACCTGCCGGTGGCAGCCGGCGGCGACGGATCGCTGCATCTGACCGAGGCCTTCGGCATCCGCGGTGCGTTGAACCACAACTGGGATCCCTACTGGTCGACCAGCTTCTACGGCAGCTATTCGGCGGTCCGGTATGACGGCACGGCCAAGGCGTTCATCTGCGCGAACTTCACGACGCCCGCCAAGGCGGTCAGCGCGAATTACGTCTGCAACCCCGACTTCAACGTGTCGCAACTCGGTGCCGTCACCCGCTGGACCCCGGTCAAGAACCTGACGTTCTCGGCTGAATTCCAGTGGTTCCACCTCGACCAGAAATTCCAGGGCACGGCCGTCCTTGGAGCTTCTGCCCCCAAGCCGGCTGCGACTTACGAGTTCAAGGACCAGGATACGTTCTTCCTGCAGCTTCGCGCCCAGCGCAACTTCTGATCGCCCTCGCCTTGCGCTTTGCGAGGAAACGGCGACGAAGCAATCCGGCGTCTTCCTCCGGATTGCTTCGCGCCACGTGTCAGCGGGTCAGCCGTCGTGGCGGCCCGCTGATTTGCTTGACGATCGAGGCGGACGATGGAGATCATCTCGCTCCGACGCGTCGATTGAACACCGCCGCCACCAGCCGTTGGAGATATCGGCGCATTTGGCGATCGTTCGCGGTTCGCAGCTCGCCCACCATGCGCGGCTCGTCGGTCTCCTCGTAGAGAACGCCGATGTAATTCCTGCGTGTTTCTCGCGTTTCTTGGGGCATGTGCTTCCTCCGCGGCAGTACCGACGCCAACTGTCCGAGGTGGCGCGCAACGTCTGGTAAATTTTCCGCACCGTATGAATACCGGCGCAATCCACGCATGGCCTTAATCAATCGTTCATCCTGTCCGTCAAGGCGGCATCAACCAGTCAGCTTTTAGGTTGCGGCCGAGACGCGAGGCGGGAGAAACCCGTGCGAGGTGTCGGCGGGGATTTTGATGCGCCAGTTGATTTCAAGTTTTTTCAGCGATGAGCGCGGGGCAACCGCGATCGAATATTGCCTCGTTGCCTGCAGCATCAGCATCGTGATCGTCGCCGCGGTCACCAGCCTTGGCGAAAACGTCAGGCTGCTTTTTGTGCGGGTTCGCGACGGCTTCCCGCAGTAATAGCATGCCCCGTGGCCGTCAGCCGGCCTCGTCTTCGTTGAGCGCCCGCAGCACCGCGATCCGCGCGAACATCAGCCAACCGCCGCCGCTCTCGGCGGCATGGATCAGATTCTCGACCGCGGTTTGCCAACGCTCGCTTTGCTGCACCGGCTCGGGCAGCTTCATGATGTAGTCGGCGGCGTGCTGAAGCGTCACCAGCTTGCGGCCGCCGCGCAGGACGATCGGCTGCTCGAAAGGCGTCGACCACGGCATGTCAGCTTGCCGCCTGCCGCGTCGTTATCATTGCATGAGACCGCCGGGCCGCTTCCCCGCCTATCCGGCCTTCTTGGCCCGGGTCGGCGCGCGCACGGGCTTTTCCGCCTTCTTCGGCTCTTCCTTGGCGGCACGCTTGCCGGCGCCGGTGCCGCTTCCGGCGATCGGCAACAGCATTTCGCGCTGGCCCTCGACCCGCTTCTTCGGCTTCTTGCCTTTTGCTTTAGTGGGGGCGGGCGCCTGCTGCTCATTGGCAAGGCTGCGCTTGAGCGCGTCCATCAGGTTGATGACGTTGCCGGTCGATTTCGGCGCGGGCTTCGCCACGGGCAGGCCGTTGCGTTTCTGGTTGATCAACTCTATCAGCGCGGTTTCGTAGCGGTCGTCGAACTCCTCGGGGTCGAAGTCGGCCGACTTCTGCTCGACGATGTGCTTGGCGAGATCGAGCATGTCCTTGGTGATCTTCACGTCCTGTACGTCGTCGAAATATTCCTTCTCGTCACGGACCTCGTAGGGGTAGCGCAGCAGCGTCCCCATCAGGCCCTTGCCGAGCGGCTCCAGCGCGATGACATGCTCGCGGTTGGTCAGCACCACGCGGCCGATCGCGACTTTGTTCAGGCTGCGGATGGTCTCGCGGATCACCGCGAACGCGTCGTGGCCGACCTTGCCGTCCGGGATGAGGTAATAGGGGCGGATCAGATAGCGGCTGTCGATATCCGCCTTCGGCACGAATTCATCGATCTCGATGGTACGGGTCGATTCCAGGGCGATGTCGTCGAGCTCGTCCTTGGTGATCTCGATGTAGGTGTCGGTATCGACCTTGTAGCCCTTCATGATGTCTTCGGCGGCAACTTCCTCGCCGGTCTCGGCATCGACCTTGGCGTATTTGATGCGATGCCCGGTCTTGCGATTGACCTGGTTGAAGGAGACCTTTTCGGTGTCTGACGTGGCCGGGTAGAGCGCGACCGGGCAGGTCACGAGCGACAGCCGCAGAAAACCCTTCCAGTTGGCGCGGGGGGCCATGGGGATACTCCGAAGACGCAACAGACGGGAGGCAGAGGATACCACCGCGGAACCGGGTTTCAAACATGGCCAAACGGTGAACCTGCCAATGACGGTTAACCGCTGATCGCCCGCATGGTTCTTGCGGATTTCTTGCGGGCCCCATGCGACGCGTTGGCCTGTTCGGCTCGCCGCCAAATCCTCAGGAACATCGCTTCCGACCATGCGTTGCGCCTGGGGACGGGACATCCAGGCATTAGCCGGCAGTTGCAGGCAGTTAACTGCTAACTGAATGGAATGAGGTGGCGCATGGCAACGACACACCGAGATGGCCGGATTGTTGAAACCACGACCGAGGCGCGCCAGGCCGAAGCAGGACCCTCCGTGGCCGCGCTGTTGTCGGTTTCGACCGGGCTCGCGGTTCTGATCCTTGGCGTGATCTGGTTCGCATTCTTCCGCACCTAGGAGACGGCGCGCGACACGTGTCGCCCGCACAAGGTCTCTGGAACGTGGCGGTCGGGGAGCGTCACCAGTTTATCGAATTTGCGCCGTAGAAGTCGGATCTGAAGGTTCCCACCGCAGATCCGGCATGCTCTCCCCACCAGAAAAAGTTTCGCTTTTGAGGCGGGTGAAGGAGCACGGTTTCTCCGGCGCGTTCGTGGCCATAGCGCTGCTGGCCATGGCAGGCTGGGTCTATCTGCTGGGTTCGCTGTTCCTGAAATTGATGCTCTGGTGTTTCTCTTGAATGGCGGGCCGCATCCCTATGGCCGATCGCCGCGGGGTGCGACGGCCGCAACTTTACCGTTCCTTAACTAAGAAGGGGCGACTTTTGGGCGTTGCCCCGTAACGGTCCGGACCGGACGAACGCAGATGTTTCAGCTCTTCTTGCGATCCCGAGCGCAGAACTTCATCAAGGCCCGGCTGGGGATCGATGAGGGGTTTCGCGCGCGTTCGCCCGAGCGCGACGCCGAGACCGACCGGCTGCGCGTGGGATCCATCGTGGCCGCGATCGACAATGCGTTGCAGGCGGCGGAAAGCGAACAGAGCGGCCTGAGCCGCCGTGTCGACGATGTCCTGGCGCGCGCCGCCGTGACGCTCGGCAACGGCACCGACGAGTATCTGGAGCGCGAGCCGCTCGACAATTATCACCACGACTTGTTCGACGCCGAGATCGCCAACGGGCAGCGCCGGCTGCAGGAACTCGCTGCGGCGATCTCGCATTTCAAGTTCATGAAGGCCGCCGTGCTGAGCCGGTTTCCGGACTACAAGACGGCTGCCAGCAACTAGAGCGTTTTCGAGCGAAGTGGACGCCGGTTCGCGCGAAGAAAAACGCGTCAAAACAAGAATCTAGAGCTTCGGTTCTGATTTAATCAGAACCGAAGCTCTAGGGCAGGCACCCAAAAGCGGACAACCGCTCGCGTCCATCAAGCATAATTGGCCGGTCGGTTCCACTAGAGCCTTCACAGCGACGCATTGTCCGGCGATCATGGCGCTGCTGGGTGTTATGGCGCGAAGGATGGAAAAGCGGTGTCTGCAGACGATTTGCTGGTTACGGGTTGCGCGGGGTTCATCGGCCTTCATCTGACGCAACGATTGCTGGCGGCCGGCCAGCGCGTCATCGGCATCGACAATCTGAACGACTATTACGATCCGGCGCTCAAGCTCGCCCGCCTCGACCTCATCAAGGAGCATCCGAACTTCACTTTCCGGAAGCTCGATCTCGCCGACCGCGCCGGCATGAAGGCGCTGTTCGAGCAGTACCGTTTTCCGGTGGTGGTCCATCTGGCGGCGCAGGCGGGCGTCAGGTATTCGCTGCAGAATCCTCACGCCTATACCGACTCCAACCTGGAGGGCTTCATCAACATCCTGGAAGGCTGCCGGCATAATGGTTGCCGGCATCTCTTGTTCGCGTCGTCTTCCTCGGTCTACGGGGCCAACACCAAGCTACCGTTCTCCGTGCGCGACAATGTCGATCATCCGATCAGCCTCTATGCCGCGACCAAGAAAGCGAATGAGCTGATCGCCCATTCCTACAGCCACCTCTACGGCATCCCGATGACCGGGCTTCGCTTCTTCACCGTGTATGGCCCCTGGTATCGGCCCGACATGGCGCTCTATCTCTTTGCGCGCGCGATCAGCGAGGGCAAGCCGATCAACCTGTTCAATAACGGCAACATGCGGCGCGATTTCACCTATGTCGACGACGTCGTCGAGGCGATGACGCGGCTCGTCGATCACGTGCCGCAGGGCGATCCGGACTGGTCGGGCGACGAGCCCAATCCGAGCTCGAGCACGGCGCCATGGCGCATCTACAATATCGGCAACAACAAGCCGGAAGAATTGATGCACGTGGTCACGCTGCTGGAGAAGGGGCTTGGCCGCGAGGCCCAGAAGGTGCTGCTGCCCATGCAGCCCGGCGACGTGCCCGCAACCTTTGCGGATGTCGACGACCTCGCGCGCGAGATCGGCTTTCGGCCGCATACAAGGATCGAGGATGGCGTCGAGAAGTTCGTCGCCTGGTTCCGCGACTATCATCGCGTGTGACGGATAGCTTCGGTTTGCATTGCCGCCGTCATAACGGCGTACCGTCAGCCGTCGTAAGATCGTCTCTGATCAATATCGAGGCAGCCGCCTGCACATGGAGTCAGGCGCCTGAACAATGTTTCAGCGCCGCAATCATGATGTCGTCACAACCGGCACATGAAAATATTGTCAGAACGAGATATATTGTCGGCAGGCATATTGGACTGATGTCATGTTTCCCGCGTTGATTTTGCTTGTCACCTTTTCAGTCGGCGTTCTGCTGGGATATGCGGCGCGCGACTGGCGCTCGCGGAAACGTCGGGCGCATTATCTGCTGTATGCGCCTTATGGGATTCGAGGCTCTTCCGAGAAGCCTTCCGTCGCTGAAGCATCACCACGTGCGAAGACGCGTGATCGCGCTGACGCTTGATCCCGGATTGATGCCAACCCAGTCGAGCGGTTGAAAGGTGGTCCGTCGCCGGACTTATCGTGGTGCCGCTTCGTGACCGGGAGAGCTATTCTTCGGCACCCAAGCCGCGGAAGATAAGCGCGAGAACTCTCTTTGTCTGCGCTTTCCCGTCCGAGGTCGGTGAAATTCGCAATAGCAATCCCAAAAGCGTCAAGACATCTTCAGGCTCGGCGCCTGGACGTATGTCGCCCGAGCCTTCGCAGGCCTCCATCAACCGGCGAACCGCCTCCACCAGAGGTCGGTAGGTTTCCTGAAAGTCCTGATCCGATATTGCTGCCCGAAGCGTGTCAGCAACGCCATGCTTCACCTCACCAAACCGAACAAACCGATCGCACCACAATCGGAAAGCCTGCAGCGGAGGATGCTTTGTAAGCAGCTTCGGCGCGAGCTCCACAAGCGCACCAATTTCCTTGCGATAGACGCCCACCAGCAAGGCCTCGCGGGTCGGAAAGTGACGGTAGAGCGTGCCCGCGCCGACTCCAGCTATCTTCGCGATGGAGTTGAGGGACGCGCCCGGGTCAGCAGCAAACGCATCGCGCGCCACGTCCAGAATACGGTCACGGTTCGCCTGTGCGTCGGCGCGCAGTTTTGCCTCAAGGTCGGCCATCACACCTCTTGACTAAGCGGAGAATTCTCCGGTAACCCGTAAACCGGAGAGCTATCCACTTAGCTACCCGTCGAGGAGGTCGCGTGCAATACATAAAGCTTGGTCACTCAGGCCTTGAAGTTTCCCCCATCTGCATCGGCTGCATGGGCTTTGGAGACCCTTCCCGTGGCCATCCGGCCTGGTCGCTCGATGAGGAAGCCAGCCGCCCGCTGATCCGGCGCGCGGTTGAAGCCGGGATCAACTTCTTCGACACTGCAAACTTGTATTCGAATGGAAATAGCGAGGAGATCCTGGGGAAAGCGCTGAAGGATTTCGTCAGTCGGGATAGTGTGGTCATCGCCACCAAGCTATCTGCGCCGACGCGTAATGGCCCCAACGCCATCGGCTTGTCACGCAAGGCGATCATGACCGAGGTCGACCATAGCCTGAGGCGGCTCTGCACCGACTATATCGATCTCTACCAGATCCATCGCCGCGATCAGACCACCCCGTGGGAAGAAACGCTTGAGGCGCTCCACGATCTCGTGAAGATCGGAAAAGTGCGCTATCTCGGCGCCTCCTCAATGATGGCATGGGAGTTCAGCAAGGCGTTGCATCTGCAGAGGGCAAACGGATGGACGCGGTTCGTGTCGATGCAGGACAATTATAACTTGCTCGTCCGCGAGGAAGAGCGCGAGATGCTGCCGCTCTGCGCCGACGAAGGCGTGCAGACAATCATCTATAGCCCGCTTGCGCGCGGCCGCTTGGCTCGACCGTGGGGCGCGATCAGTTCCCGTTCGGAAGCCGAACCCGCGGGCGCCGAGCAAAACGCGGCGACTGCGGAAAGCGATCGGAAAATCGTCGAGGCGGCGGCAGCAATTGCAGCGGAACGGGGCATCGGCCAAGCGCAGATCGCATTGGCCTGGCTGCGTCGCAATCCCGTCGTTGCGGCGCCAATCGTGGGTGCGCTCAAGGCCAAGCATATCGACGACGCGATCGCGGCGCTCTCGATAACCTTGACGGACGACGAGGCTGCCGAACTAGAGGCCCCTTACACCGCCCGTCGGGACCATCAGGGTGTGTCTAACCCGGCCGTCCTGGCCCGTAGTGCAGAGGCCGTAAGCGGGTTCAGGAAGTCCGTCCCTGACATCAAAGCCGAACCTCGGTGATCTCCGTACGGGAGCCTTGAGGCCGTCACCCTATCGAGAACGCCTTCTGCAGCCTCAAGGATTTTCGCCGTGTCGTCACCCGCTACGGCGAGCCCGCTGCCAATCTCCTCTCGGCTGCTGGCGATATCTGGGTTGGTCGCCGAAGCCGAACCTTTTGGTTGGCCCGTTAGGTCGCGTGGACAGTTATCTTAGCCAGAGCAGAGTTGCGGCGATAGCGACGACAGCGAAGTAATTTCGTGCGGTTTTTTCGTAGCGCGTAGCAACGCGCCTGAAACGCTTCAGTTTCGAGAAGCA
>NZ_JBVAPG010000154.1:0-18584 GCF_055413685.1 Bradyrhizobium sp. LeoA1Lang
CGTCACCGGCGAGCGACAACACGCCTCAAGCACCTTGCGATCTTTCCGCGAAAGGTGGACTTCTCTTGCTTCGGGGATCATCCATATCTTGAATCACGACTCACGATCCAAGAAAAGTGGGTACTAGCGAGTGAATGTCCGAGATGAACAGCAGCATGCCTGCGAGCTTCTGCCCGCCCTGAATGATGCCGAACTCGGAGGCCTGTTTGATCGCCTTGATCGTATCGCCACCGGCATTGGCAAGCGCAATGATGTCGGCGCGCGATGCCTGCGCCTGAAGCAGGAAGGACGCGAAGTCGTTCGAATCGGTCGGGTGCTTGACGCTGCCAACGACCTTGCCACCGTTCGCGTTGACGACGGCACTCGCATCGCGCTCCAGCGAATGCCCGAGGGCGAAGTCGGCGGTGACGAAGAACCAGGTCTTGCCGCCGGCTTTGGTGATAGCATCGGCGGTACCGTGCGACAGCGCCCAGGTGTCGTAGGTCCAGTGCACCGAATTCGGCGTGCAGGACTTGCCCGTCAGATCCGACGTGCCCGATGCGGTGAACAGCGCGACTTTGTTCTGCTCCTGAACGAGAGGCGCGATGGCCAGCGAGATCGCGCTCGTCGGCAGATCAACGACCGCATCGACATTCTCCGTGTCAAACCACTTGCGGGCGATGCCCCGCGCCACGTCCGGCTTGTTCAGCGCATCAGCGCTGACAACCTCGATCTTGAATTTGTCGGATCCCGGCAGCTTGTTGAAATCCTCGACCGCCATCCTGGTCGCTTCGGCGGCTCCCATCCCCCCGATGTCCGAGAAGATGCCGGACATGTCCGCGAGCACGCCGAGCTTGACGCTGGTCTGGGCCAAAGCGGCCGACGCGGTCACCATGCACATCGACGCCACCGCCGATGAGAGCAAATTCCTGAATGCAGCCATGAAAGGTCCTCCCCCGTTGGGCTTTCGCTGATGGTGGTAGCCCCAGTCAGCAAAATTCTTGATTGTGAATTCATAAGACACGTATATGAATTTCTTGTCAAGGCGATTCGATCCGACCCTCGGAGCCGAAGTCCCCAGGAGTTGCTGGCTCAAATTCCGGGACGAGCTCCCGGCTGAGCGGATGATGCTATGACCGTGGGGTCGCCAATCAGCGGCTGAGTAAGCGGGAGTTGTTGTTCGACGTCACGGAGCAACCAACCTTCGCGGAGAAGATGCGGGTTTCGTATGTTGGTCAGGCAGGCTGCTAACGTTCTCGAACTGCTGGAGTACTTTGCGCGCCGCAAACGACCGGCGACGCTGGCCGAAATCTCTGATGATCTGGGCTGGCCGCGTTCCAGCACCTTCAATCTTGTCGGCACGATTGTCGAAAAGGGATGGCTCTACGAGACGCGGGCGCGAAGCGGTTACTATCCAAGCCCGCGCTGGCTGACGCTGGCGCGCACCGTTGCGGACGCGGCGCCGCTTCCGGAGGTCGCTTATGCACTCGTGGCGGAAATTGCCAAGGAAACCGGAGAGACCACGGCGATCGCGGCCTTGGCGGGCACCTCTGCGATCTTCCTGCATGTCGAGGAATCCGGGCAATCGGTCCGCTACTTCGCTCAAGTCGGCGACCGGGTGCCCGTGTATGCAAGTTCGGTAGGAAGAGCCATCCTGGCGCAGCATTCTCCCGAAGAACGGCGCGCAATCTATCGCAAGATCAAGTTCGAGCAGTTTTCCGAAACCACTCCCACGAATGCCGAAGCAGTGGAGGCTGAACTCGAGATCGCCGCCAAACGAGGCTATCACCAGAGTTCGTCGGAGTACATTCCCGACCTGGCAGGTGTCGCGCTCTCTCTTCCGCTCAGTTCACGGCAGCTCTCGATCGTCGTTGCCGGACCGACGTCTCGATGCCTGGAGCGAAGACCACTGACCGCGGCAACGATGCAGAGCGCATTGCGCCGCTTTGCGTCCGAGTTGGAATGCAATTGAGCGTTACGGAAGCGGCACCTCCGCGTTCAAGAGCGATTCGTGCCGCCGCACCAACTACGGTGACCTGTTAGATGCCGCAACGGATGGCATACAGGTGATGGTATCGATGTTCTTGAAGGATCGATGGTCGTTGCGGCAAACGCTGCCGTCTGCTCAGAACGGAGACAAGGTGCGCGCTACTTGCCCTTGCGGCGTGAGGCGCTTCTCGGCGCTTCAGTCGGCTTCGTCATCGAGGCCGCGGCGCCAAACCGTTTGCGGTTGAACGGCACGGCGCCGGCTCCCGCGACCACCTCGACGTCTTCGAGATGCAACGGCTGGCCGCCGGCTGTCCGCAATTCCGGATACTCGATCGGGCGTCCGGCATGTCGGTCACGAAAAACCACTTGCGGGCCCTCCGGCTCCGCCAGCCAGTTGTCACCCCATTTCTTCAACGCAAGATAGGCCGGGAAAAAGTCGCGCCCCTTGTCGGTCAGAACATATTCGTATCGGCCGGCGTGCTCGGGCAGCGGCACACGAGCCATGACGCCCGCCTCGACAAGTCTCTTCAACCGATTGCTCAGGATGTTGGGCGCCACGCCGACGTAGTACTCGAATTCGTCGAACCGCTTCACACCATAATAGGCCTCTCGCAAGATCAGGATCGTCCAGCGGTCGCCGACGATTTCCATGGCTCGCGCCATGGAACATTCCTTGTTTGCGAGACGGCTTTGCTTGACGCCGGACATGGCTCTTTTCAGCTCCGAACTCGACTCCCGTACCATATTGGGCCGAGTTCGCGTATGTCCAGTCTGTACCTTGGCTTGTTTCTCGGTGGCTCAGGCCGCCTGACCTGGCTCGGTCTGCGGTTTGATGGCGATCTCCGGCTCTTGTGCGCGCCGATGTGTCACCAGTGCGCCGGCTTCGCTCAAGCGCTTCAATTCAGCCTCACTGACGCCGAGTTCGCCGAACACCGCAACGTTATGCTCACCCTGAAAAGCCGGCGTGCCGATCGGCGTCAACTCTTCTTCCGTGAAGCGCCAGGGACGTCCGGGCAGGCGATACTGACCACCGCTGCGGTCGGATACGTATTGCACGGCACCCCAATAGTTGCTCCATTCCGATGCCGTGAGTTCCTTGATCGAGCGGATCTCGCCCATCGCGATCTTGGCTTCATCGAACTGGGCGTCCAACGTCGCCATGTCCGGGAAGGTCAGTATCCACGACTGGATGATCTGGTGGAGCGCACCGAAATTCAGCCGGCGCGCGGCTGCATTGCAGAACCGCGGATCGTCGATGAGGTCCGCTCGGCGCATCGCACGCAACCACGACGGAAAGGTCCGGCTGCCGACAATGCTGGTCGCGACCGTGAAGTGCTCGCCTTGCGGCCCGGTAAAGAACGAGCAGTCGGTGGCGCCAAGCACGGCGGGTTCGGCTCCGATATCGTCATCGGCGAGATCGACATGCGCGCGTTCGTTGACCGCAAGCAGCGTCGCGGCCATCGCGACATCGATGTACTGGCCGCGCCCGGACTTCTGGCGGCTGTTGAGCGCTGCCAGGATGGCGATCACTGCCTGCAATCCAGCATAGACATCCGCGTGCGACAGGCTGTCGGTGCGCGGTTCCGTCAGCGCGCTGCCATAATGACGAACGCTGTTTTCGGTGAAACCCGCCTCGGCCTGCACCGTCGGCGCGTATGCCATCCGACTTCGCCACGGTCCTCCCTGGCCATAGCCGGTGATCGAGGCATAGATCAATCGCGGATTTCGTTTTGAGAGAGTCTCATAGTCGAGACCGAAGAAACCCAGCGTGCCCGCACGGAAATTCTCGACGATGACATCGGCTGTGTCGCAAAGTTTCAACGCCAGCTCATAGGCGCCGGGCACATTGAGATTGATGCTGACATTGCGCTTGCCGGCATTCTGCTGTGCGTAGTAGCCCGACATGCCGTCGGTCGACGGAAATGCGAAGCGCGAGACATCAGGGCTTGGCGGCTCGATCTTGATGACCTCGGCGCCAAGATCCTGCAACGTCCGTGCGCATAACGGGCCGGCGAGCACACGGGAAAAATCGACAACACGGATTCCGCTCAAGGGGCCGCTCATGTCAGCGCCCCGCGAATTTTGCGAGACCCGGGCCATTCTTGCGGAATGACGCGAGACCGGTCTTCAGATCTTCCGAGGCCCAAATCGGCGCCTGCACTCTTGCCATCGCCTCATCGGCGGCAGCGACGCCTTCATTGACCGCGATATAGGCGAGCTGCTTCGTGGCCGCATGCGCCACGGTCGGGCCCTGCGCAAATTCTTCCGCAAGCGTCATCGTGGTCTGTTCCAGCGACTCTTGCGGCACGGTGAGATTGATCAGGCCCCATTTCTCCAGCGTCGGCGCGTCGTAGCGTCGGGCCAGCATCGACATCTCCTTGGCGCGCTGAGCACCGATGCGCTGTACCTGGCGCTGGATTCCGCCGAGCAGAGGATGAAGCCCAAGCGTGGCCTCGACCGATCCAATCTTTGCCGAGGAAGCGGCGATAATATAGTCGCAGGAAAGCGCAAGCTCGAGTCCGCCACCAAGGCAGACGCCGTGAACGCTGGCGATCAGCGGAATAGGCAACAACTCCATGAAACGCAGGAATTCGACGCCGTTCAGCCGCCTGTTTTCGCTGGCCTGATCAGCCGCACCCGCGGCGACCCGCTTATCGAAGATATCCAGATCCGCGCCGGCCGAGAAATGGCGTAGTCCGCTGCGGATCACAATGGCGCGGCTGCCAGCTTTCTGAGCCGCCTCTACCTGCTCCACAAGCGCATTGATGAGCTTTGGGCCGAGCAGGTTGTACGGCCGATAAACCATGGTCAATACGGAGATATTGCCGCGCTCTTCGCGCGTCACGAGCACGTCCTCGGACAAGATTGCCTCCTGTGTGTCGGCGCTGCTTTCGAAACGGCCGCATTCTCGTTTCGCAGGACACTACATCATGACTTGCATTTTGCAAGTCACGAGTCGTTGTCCGAATGACAGGGCGTCCCCCACCTCCGCTTGCGGCGTGACTGCGCGCAATTAAGTTCTCTTGTGGCCGCACGGCTGGACGCGGATCGCGCCGAGGTACCAGCGGTTGAGCGATTAGGATATTGCGGAGGCCCGCCGAATCTCGCAGGACCGAATCCGCGAGGCCCGCATGAAATACGCAGAAGATCGCCCCTATGCCGACCCAGAGAAAGCCGCTCGCCGGCTCATGGAACTGGCCCAGGCTGTTGAGCCCGTTCAGGACGGCCGCATCCATATCGAGAAAATCAATTACCCGATGCTCTCCCAGGACAAGGCCAAGCCGGCCGAATACAGCGCGGGCCCCAAATTCGCGATCGAGCGGGGCTGGCTCCGGCTGCATGAGAGCGGCACCTACGTGAAGATCACGCCGGAAGCGGGCGGTGTACCGGTCGTTGACATTCAACGAACATAGTTTTCGCAATCTTTCGAACCGGCCCCGGAGACTCGCGTCACCCTTGGCCGGAGGTAGGTATTTTGCCGATGAAGAGACTTCTGATCGTAGGCGTTGTAGCCTTTTTGCCGACGACGTCGGCCATCGCATCCTTTCAAGAGCAAGAGAAATGCCTTGAAGGATGCATTAGTAGTTGGAATATGTGCGTTATGGAGTGCGGCGGAGACAGCAAGGGACACGGATCACCAAGCGCGCACAATAGGATCGAAGCTTGTGTGGCCTCGAGGCGTTGCCGCCCAAACTACGATGCTTGCGTTGCGAACTGTTCGCGAAAGCGCAACTAGGAGACGGTCCCTCCACCCCGCAAACCGCGGCCATTCTCATTATTTCCATGATCGCGTTGCGGCTCGGGGTCTCGTCACATCGCCTATCGAAGGCCGGCTGCGTGCATCGATGGGCGTGCGTCGCTCAGGGACGGACGCGGATGATCGTTTTCCCCTTTCGTCGCTCGGTCGGGTTCAAGGCGGCGACGGCATCGTCGAGGGTCGAGACGTTGCCGATGTTCGTCCGCAGTCGTCCGTCCCGCACCCGCAGGACGATCTCACTCAGTTGGGCACGATCGGACTCGACGACGAAGTCGACCGCGAGGCCGTCGGCGGGCCGTGCCTCGGCCGGCCCGACGATGGACACCAGCGTTCCTCCGGCTCGAATCAGGCCTGCGGACCGCTTCCCGATGTCGCCGCCGATGACATCGAACACCAGATCGACTCCGCCGACGTCTTCCAGGACGTCGTTGTCGAGGTCGACGAACTCCTTCGCGTCGAAGTCGAGCACCGTCTGACGGTCGGCGGCGCGTCCGGTGCCGATGACGTAGGCGCCGGCCTCTCGTGCGAGTTGCGTCACCATCGACCCGACTGCGCCGGCCGCACCGTGCACGAGGATGCTCTGCCCCGCCTGAAGGCGGCCGTGGTCGAACAGTCCCTGCCACGCAGTTAGGCCCGATATCGGCAGGCTCGCGCCCACCGCGAAGTCGACGTCGCCCGGCAGCGGCGCGAGGTTGCGTGCCTCGATCGCCACATACTCGGCCAGCGTGCCGTCGCGATACCAGTCCGCGAGGCCGAACACCCGCTGTCCCACCGACAGCCCCCTCGTGCCATATCCGAGAGTGGTGACCACTCCGGCCAGCTCGTGCCCAGGGATGGATGGTGTTCGGTCACGATCGGCGCGATTGGTCCAGGTCGAGGGCCACGCGAGCTCAGTCGGGACGAATCCCGACGCATGAACCTGAACGACGACGTCGTTTATCGCTGCCTGCGGCTCGGGCCGCTCCACCAGCTTCATCCCAACCGTTCCCGCAGCCTGGTCCGTTACAACGATAGCCTTCATGGGAATTATCTCCTCGGTCATTTGTCTCTTTGGTGGAAATGTTGCAGGGAGCGTGGACGCGCCGGCTATCCGCAAAATGCCAGCCGTTGTCGAAGTCCTGTCTCCGTGTCTGCGATCTGCGCTGTCTGCATTGACCGGGGCTCCCACTAAGCCTGATGGATCGGGATCGCTCCGGTCGCCGGTGTTAGCGAATAGATGCGTTGCGCCTGCTCATAAAACAGTACCAAGATTAGTGTTTTTGGCTGTACCACTGCGCGATGGCTGCCCTCCCCATCCAACTCGATCGTGCCAGAAGGGCTCCGGTGGCTGCCCAGATTTCGGGGCCAAAACGGACCTCGCACAACCGAGACAGCGCCTTCGCATTTCCCGCCCCAGATAGCTGCATAGAGAGGATGAAGTGCCTTCTCTGCGAGGACAGCGGTTGGGTTTGTGAGAACCACCAGGACCGGCCGTGGGAAGGTGAGCACGCTTGCGGCTGCGAAGGCGCCGGAGCGCCTGCCCCGCCCGCAACGTTCCGAAGGAAGGGGATGCCCCTCGCCTCGCGGGCTCGGGTGGCCGCGATTACGCTTCGGCTTGGACTCAAGCAGCGGCCAGAGGAAATCGTCATCAACGAGGAGACCGGCACGCGATATGCCGAGAAGACCTACGGCAACCACGTCATAGCCGTGCGCTGGCTGCGACCTGCTTGCCGCGTCATGAACCTTTCGCCGCATCGGGGTTGGGGGAGCCGCCACTCCGCTTTGGCTAGAACGTTCCCTAAACAAAAATCAAAAAGGGTCGCACGAATGCGACCCTTTTTTCGTGCAGGGAACAGTCGCATGACATGCCTCTAATCCATCATCGCCATCCAGAAATTCCACTGGTCTATCAGCATGTTGCTAGATGGTGGGGGAGGCAGGACTCGAACCTGCGAAGCCATGAGGCGGCTGATTTACAGTCAGCTCCCTTTGCCACTCGGGACACTCCCCCGTCCCAACAGCGTCGGACGCCACCCGCCCGAAGTGGCGGCGGACAGGTCAATCGGTGACGCTGGTGACCGCGGGACCCGTCGGGGTGCGCGGCCGGCGCGTTTATGTGCGAAGGGAGGTGGCAAAGTCAACCAAGGGAAGCCGTTAATCGGCATCCTTTTGCCGGCAAAATTGCCATTGTCCGGAACCCGTGAGACAAGGCCCGTGATGAGCGATCGTGACCGCAAGCCCCCATTCCGCCGCGGCGGGGCTAAACCGTTCGAAAAAGGGCGAAAATCGGCCGGGCGGCCGGTTTGGCGCAGCCGCGATTCGGATGCCGACGGCCCGGTGATTCTCTACGGCTGGCATACGGTTTCGCTGGCGCTGGCCAATCCGGAGCGCCGGATCCGCAAGCTGTTCGTAACCGAGAATGCGGCCCGACGGCTCGCCGAAGAAGGCATCGACACCCGCGTGTCCCCGGAGCTCGTCCGCCCCAGCACGATCGACCAGCGTCTGGGACTGGATGCCGTGCATCAGGGGCTGCTGGTGGAGGCCGATCCCCTGCCCTCGCCGGATATCGATACGCTCGAGCCCGAGGGCATCGTGCTGGTGCTCGACCAGATCACCGATCCGCACAATGTCGGCGCCATCCTGCGTTCGGCCGCGGCCTTCGCGGTGAAGGCGATCGTCACCACCGCCCGCCACAGCCCCGAGGCGACCGGCGTGCTCGCGAAATCGGCCTCCGGCGCGCTGGAGCTGGTGCCGCTCATCACCGTGCAGAACCTCGCCCGCGCGCTGACCGCCTTGAACGAGCGCGGCTTCCTGACCGTCGGCCTCGACAGTCAGGGGAGCGAAGATCTCAGTCAGGTCGCGCTACGGCAGCCGCTCGCGCTGGTGCTCGGCGCCGAAGGCAAGGGATTGAGACAACTGACGCGGGAGACCTGCAGCGTGGTGGCGCGGCTCGACATGCCCGGCGAGATCAAGAGCCTCAACGTCTCGAACGCCGCGGTGCTCGCGCTCTATATCGGCGCAAGCCGGCTCGCCCTCATGTGAAAGCGCCCGCTCGCGCGATGCGAACGGGCGCCAATCCCAGGAAGCGCCTGTCAGGTCAGTAGTAGCGGCGCAGCACGCGCTGGCCGTGATAATATTGCGAGTGGCCGTAGCGATAGTGCGAACGATAGTAGCGCGGGCGCAACGGACGATAGTACGAGACCCCACCCTCGCGATAGGTCGGGACCGGCGCCCAGTTGCCCGGGCCGGTATAGGTCGGACCCTGGTTGACATAGTAGTATTGCTGCTCTGGATCCGGGAGCCGCTGGGTGACCCAGCCGTAGCCGGGGCCACAGCCGCCGCAGCCAGAGGTGTAGTTGTAGCTCACGACCGGTGCGGAATAGACCGGCGCGGCGTAGACCGGCGGCGCGCAGGGGCTGGCATAATAGCCATAAGAGCCGCACGGCGAGCACGAGCCGTACCCGCACGCCATTGCGGGTGCCGCAGCCATGACCGCGACTGCCGCGACCATTCCTGAAATTATGTGACGCATTACTCTACTCTCTCCTGTTGGTGTGTTCTTGTTGGCTCATCTCTTTGTTTGAGCATGGTCTCCGCGCAAACGCTTTGCGTTTGTCGCGAGGGAAAACCGGTTTCCACTTTTCCGGACCATGCTCTAGCGCGGAATTCTCGGCGGCCGGCGGTGATGGTCGCGCGGGAGCTGGTCATACTGCGGCGCGTAGATGATGGGCGGCGCATCGACGGGCGGGCCTGACTGCGCCGGCAGCGGCATCGACTGCGCGGACCAGGATTGGTGATAGCTTTCGGCCGGCTTGGGCAGACGCCGGTTCGAGGGCGGCTCGATCTCCAGGCGCCCATAGCCCGGCATGTGGCCGAGGCTCGGATAATAATGGCCGACATTGGGCTCGGAATCGATGTAGCGGCCGCCATAGATGGTCGGCTGCACGTGGACATTCTTGCCGAGGCCCCACTCACCTTCGATCACGGCATAGGAGGCGTCGATGCCGTTGATGATGATCGGCACGCCACGGCGATAGGGAACGACGATATCGAAGCCGCCGCCGGAGCCGCCGCCGGCAAAGGCCGTCGACGTCATCGCCAAAAGAATCCCCGCTGTAATGCCAACGCGCATTGGTTGCTTTCCTGTCTCGTTCAGCAACCTAATCGAATGCGCGCAGCCAAAGGTTAAGGCGGCAGGCCAAACTGCCGGTAAGCCTAACGCGTGAGCATGCCGGCTCGCTCAATTGCGGGCGATCGCGATCAGGATTTGTTAACGCCGTATGCGCGGCCGCTTACGCCAGCAGCGTCTCGATGAAGGTGTTCACACCGATCGCGATGGTCACGAGCCCGACCGCGCCTTGCAGCCCGCGGTTGGCCCAGGTGAGCCAGCGCGCGGATGCCGCGATCGGCACCGCAATCACGGTGGACAGCGCGCCCATGCCTACCATCGAGCCAATCCCGAACAGGGCAACATAGCCCAGTCCGACGATCGGGCTCGAGGCCTGCGACACCGCAAGCACCAGCAATGCTGCAGAACCGGCCATGCCGTGCATCAAGCCGACCAGCAGCGTGCGCCAGCGAAAGCCGTGCGCGTGGACATGTGTGGCGACATGATGCGGCTTCGTCTCGCCGGCATGGCTGTGGGCGTGGAAATGCACCGTTCCGTCGCCGTGGCCATGGCGGTGGAAATGGACGCGGTCGCGCCACAGACGCCACAGCACATGGGCACCGAGCCCGATCAGCATGATGCCGACGGCGCCCTCGATCGGCCGGGCCACCGTCTCGGGGATCGCGTGTCCGAGCAGGATGGCGGCGCCCGCGAAGCAGAACAGCGTCAGCGTATGGCCGAGCCCCCAGGTAAGCCCGTGCCTGACGATGTCGCCGACATGGGTCCGGCGCGCGGCGATGCTGGAGACGGCAGCGATATGGTCGGGCTCGAGCGCATGCTGCATGCCCAATAGAAAACCAAGTCCCAGGATTCCAAACATGCGCGCCGCCCGCTCCAATACCCCATTTGACACGAAGTCACGGCCCTTGTCAGGCACTGCTTCAACAAAGGGCGGCGTATCAACGTCCACGAGTACCAACCTTCCTATGCGCTTGCTGCGATCACCTGGGTTTGAAGTCGCGTGAACAGGATCAGTGGAACAGGCCGGCCGCGCGGCCGCTTGGTGTCGGTTGCGACTTCAAGGAGAATCTCACATGAGACCACTCGCTATCGCCGGCACCGCCGCGCTGCTCGCTTCCGCCCTGGCCGCTCCCGCCGGGGCGCAACAGGTGATCTACAATCCCGGCTATTGCGCTCAGTTCTATCCGAACGCCAATTGCCAGAACCAAGGACCGGGAAATCCCTATACCGGCAGCTACCAGCAGCGTCGCGCCGCCGCCTATCAGTACAACAATGGCTGGAACAACAGCTACGCTCGCTGGGACGATCGCAGCGGCTTCTGGCCGGGCAACGTCGCCGCCGGGGTTGTCGGAGGCGCCGTCGGCACGGCGGCCGCGGTCGCCACTGCGCCATTTGCCGGCTTCGATAACGGCTACCGGGGCGGCTACTACACCCAGAGCTACGCCGAGCGTAACGGCCTCGTCTGCACGCCCGGCACCTGGTTCCGCGGCGAGGATGGCCGCCGCCACCCCTGCCAGTAACCCGATCGACCAGTTGGGGAAAAGGTGGCCGCCCGGCCGCCTTTTTCCTGCACAGGTCTTGCCTGGCTGCCCTCAGGTTCTGGCCCTGCGCCGACAAGTCTGATATGCGAGCGGCCGAAATTGCCGGCTTAGCTCAGCGGTAGAGCAGCGGTTTTGTAAACCGAAGGTCGGGGGTTCAATCCCCTCAGCCGGCACCATCCGCTTCATCAAAGCGCCGTGTTTTGCGCCAAGATCGTTTCAAGCCATTTCCATTGTCGAGGCGGACTGCGCGCGTATTTCAGCCGAACAGGATTTTAAGAATGACTTATTTCATCTACGCCCGCGACGGCACGGGGCAGATCATCCTCAGGCGCGAGAGTGAGGATGCCGCGCTGAAGAAAGCGCACGAACTCAAGGAGATGGGCTGGTTCGACGTCGAGATTCGACAGGACAAGAAGCCTGCCGCTGCCTGATGAACCTTTGCGGTTCGTGCCGGACATACGTTCGAGGTGCCACATGTCCGACACACAGCACTACCGGTTTCAATCCGAGCAAGCGAAGCGGCTGGCCTATCAGGTCATTGATGCAGACGTTCGCGAAAAACTGCTCGAAATGGCCGATGAATATGACCGCTACGCTGACCTGGTCGAAGCAAAGGCCGCCGAACGGCTCGCCGAGACGACCGCAACACCACTTCCCGCGAGCTAGAGCGTTTTCGAGCGAAGTGGACACCGGTTCGCGTGAAGAAAACGCGTCAAAACAAGAATCTAGAGCTTGGGTTCTGATTCCATCAGAACCGAAAATGCTCTAGACGCCGGTCACGAAGCCGTAAGCGGGCCACAAACATTTGATGCGTGATGAAGCGGCCCCCTGCCCGCTCTGGCGGCGTCGCCGTGGACCGGGTACACCATCCGCACAATGGCGCATCACGAAACGCTCTATCGGCCCGACATCGACGGGCTGAGGGCAATCTCCATTCTGCTGGTCGTCGGTTATCATGCCCAGCCTTGGCTGGTGCCGGGCGGCTTTATCGGCGTTGACGTCTTCTTCGTCATCTCCGGCTTCCTGATCACGCGGATCATCCTGACGAGGGTCGACGCCGGCACCTTCTCGTTTGCCGATTTCTATGCGCGGCGCGTTCGCCGCATCTTTCCAGCCCTCGTCGTCGTGCTCACCGCGACCTATCTGGCCGGCTGGTTCGCGCTGCTGCCCGATCAATTCGTGCTGCTCGGCGAGAACATTGCCGCCGGCGTCGCCTTTGCGGCCAATCTGTTCCAGCTCAGGCAAACCGGGTATTTCGCGCCTGCCGCCGCGGACAATCCGCTGCTGCATCTCTGGTCGCTGGGCGTCGAAGAGCAGTTCTATATCTTCTGGCCGCCGCTGATCCTGCTTCTCTCCGCAACCGCAATCCGCGGCCGATGGATCGCGGTCATCGCGCTGGTCTCGTTTGCGTTCAGCCTGAGCATCTACTTCGGCTACGAGACCGTCGCGTTCTACTCACCGCTCACGCGCGCCTGGGAGTTGCTCGCGGGCGGACTTCTTGCCCACCTGGAGCTCGTACGGAAGAGCGTTAGCTGGGACAAGCGGATCGGCGAGTATCTTGCTCTGTTGGGCCTTGCCGCGATCCTTGGCCCGGCGCTGCTGTTGGATCGCACCAGCGCATTCCCGGGCCTCTACGCCCTGCTGCCGGTGCTGGGCGCGGTACTGTTGATCGCCACGCCGAATTCGGCCGTGAACAAGATGCTGCTGTCGAACCGACCAATGGTATGGATCGGCCTGATCAGCTATCCGCTTTATCTCTGGCATTGGCCGGTCCTGTCCTATCTCGGCATTCTGCGCAACGGCGTGCCGAACGTCATGGAGATCTGGGCGGCGGTCGCCGTCTCCGTGATTCTTTCCTGGCTGACATTCCGCTTTGTCGAAATTCCGCTTCGCCACTACGACCGGGCAGTCAAGAGACTGGCGCTCGGTCTCGTCCTGGTGGGTGTTGCCGGTCTCGTGACCATCGCCGCGGCCGGATTCGATTTTCGTTTTCCGGTGGAGGTGCAGGCAATCGCGCGGACCCTGGCCAAGGACAATGCGGGATTTAGCGATAAGTGTTTCCTCGAAACGCCGGGCGCTGAATTCAACGCTGACTGCATCGAGCAAGGAACGCAGTCGCTCGTATTCTTGTGGGGCGATTCCACCGCGGCCGCGCTCTATCCGGGCTTGAAGGAAGCAGAGGCCGCGAGCGGATCGTTCCGGCTGGCGAGATTCAGCGCACCGGGCTGCGCGCCGATCCTGGATTCGGGCGCGAATGCGCGCTGCGACGAGGTTCATCGCATCGCGTTCGGCCTTCTTCAGTCCGCGCATCCAGATATCGTGCTGCTCCATGCGATGTGGGGCACGAACAACGATCTCGACAAGTTGCGCGAGACGATCGCACGGCTGCGCGCCAGCAAGGTCCGGCGCATCGTGATCCTGGGTCCACTGCCGGTCTGGAAGCGAACGCTTCCCCATACGCTCGTCAATCACTACCGGGCTTGGCACGAGATTCCGGAGAGGATCGCGGTGGGTGTATCGGGCTTGGACAATGATCAGCGGATGGAGGCTTTCAGCAAAGCCGAAGGAATCGAGTACATCTCGGCCTGGCATACGCTGTGCAATGCTGCGGGCTGTCTGACCGGAATCGGGACCAACGCCAACCAGGTGCTGATAACCGATATCGTGCACCTCTCCGACGCCGGCTCGAAGTTTCTGATCAGAGCGATCGGCAGGGAATTGCTGCCGTTTCCACCGCGCCCGTGAGGACGGCGGCTTCGACCTGTTATGGTAAACGATCTCTTCCGATTGACGCGGTGTTACTCTTTTGTCACCTCGGTGGAAATTGGGACTGCCGTAACCTGGGATGCTTGATTCCGGAGGCAACCTTTGCTGCAGTCGAATGAGGCCGAGGTGTGCCATGAAATGGATGAAAGAACGCGATCTCCTGATCGCTCAGACAATGGCGTTCGTGCAATCGGTGACCGGCAAGAAGCCCGACGCCGAGTTGTTGTCGCCGGCCACCGAAACGACCGTCCGCGCGACCATAACCACCGCCGTGGTTAACGTCGAAGCCGTGCTCGCCGAGCCGACAGCGATCCCGGTCGCCGTCCCGCCCAAGCCCGCTCAGACGATGCCCGCTCGGACAATGCACCCTGAGGCAAGGCCATCTCAGGCGAAGCCGCCTCAGATCGCGGGTCTCGACCTCCCCGCCGATTTCCAGTCCGAAATCCGTGCCCGGGTGGCAAGCTTCCGCGCGCACCAGGAGCGGTTCACCCGCGAGCGCGAGGAATATTGCCGTGCCACCATGGCCAAGGTCCGCGCCAGCCTCGGCGAGGGCACCTAGCCGCCCCGCTCCACCGAATAGAGTAGTCCCCCGACTGTCCCGCTAACGTCTTGGCGGTCAGAGCCAGGCCCATACCAGCAGCATATTGGCCACGGAGGCGACCAACAGCGCCACAGTGAGCGTGACATGCACGCGTTCGCTGGATGTGTGCAGAACCGTTGTCATGGCCTGGACCATCCGGCGATTCTAGCACCGGAGTCTTGCGGATTCTTTTTTGCGGGATTCACCACTTATTAGGGACTCAAGACGGGGTGACGGACGCCCTCACCTGGGCGTGAAACAAGACGGTTGGCGATGCTGAAACTCGGGGGGCGGGGTTGGCGTTGACTGCCTTTGCGGAGCCAAGAATAAGGATGCCCTACGCGCTGTTTTCCAAGGAGGCCAAGCTGAGCAAGGCCTATCCGACCGAGGCGGATGTCTGGAAGGTCGCCAGGAAAAGCGGCCTGGTCGTCGACGTGGCGACAGAGGACGACAAGGCCGCCCCGCGGCCGGTCCTGGACAATGATTACGAGATCAGGCCCTGCCAGGCGGAGCCGAACGAAGACCCCGCCAAGAACAAGGCCGATGCCGAACGCGAGGCGCGGATCGAGCCACAGCTCTCGCCGCCCGAGCCGCCGCAGGAAGAACCCTTACGGCGTCGCGCTCACCAGTGAGGCCTGCTCCGAGGCCAGCGTCACGCACGCCTTGCGCCGGTGCAATCCCCTGATCGCGCCGGTGACCTTGAGCACCTTGCCAACCCCGCAGGCCGGATCCTGAACAAAGGCGACTTCGTAGGGCGCGAGAATCAGCGGCTCGGATTTCAGCACGGTCTGGGCAAGGCATGGCGATATCGCCGCAGAGAAAATCAACCCTAACGCAAAAGCACGCATGTTCGTATGTCCACCTGGCCCGGCGGCCGGCATAATAAACCATCGAGGGTGAAAGTTCCGTGCACTGCAAAAATTATTTTCGCGGTGCCGGTAGCCCTGCAGCAAAAGGGCCGGCGGGGAAGCCGGCCCTCGCCCCCGCGGAAACCCGCGATCAGTATTTGGAAGCGACCGGCCCGCCCCAGCCGAAGCGGTAGTTCACGCCGACCTTGACCGTATGCTCGTCGTCCCGGAAGCGGGAGCCGACGATCTCGGCCGGACCGGAGGTGAAGGTCGTGTGGCCGAAATTGTAATACTGGTACTCGGCCTTGGCCGACCAGTTCGGCGCAAACATGTATTCGAGACCGGCGCCCACGGTGTAGCCATTCTTGCGGTTACCGTCGGTCGTGAAGGGCTGCGGCACGCCGGCGAAGGCGACGCCGATGTTGCTGTTCTCACGCCACGCATAACCGCCCTTGGCGTAGAGCAGCGCCGGGCCCCAGGTGTAGCCGATCCGGCCGGTCACTGAGCCGAGCTGGTCGGTGTTGCCCGTTACCACCGTTCCAGCGGGGAACACGAAGCCATTATTGCTGGCGCCCGTCAGCCAGCTGTATTGCGCCTCGACGCCCGCCACCCAGTTCGGCGCGAACTGATAGTCAAAACCGCCCTGCACGCCGCCCACGAAGCGCGCGTCGCTACCCAGCAGATTGTTGCCGTCGGTGAAGCCGCCGCCGATATGTCCGCCGATATAGAAACCGGTCCAATTGTAAACCAACGCCGGCGCCGTATAGGCCGGCGGTGCCTTGGTATAGGGCCGTGCCGGCATATCAGCCGCAAAAGCCGGGCCGGCGAATGCGGCCAGGGCGACTGCGCCAAGCAAACACTTCTTCATGGTAGTTCCCCGTTTACTCACGTCGCGACATCAATCCAAACAACGTGACTTCAATTAGGTTGCTTTGGGGCACCGCCAGAGCATCACGTGTTCGTCACCGTGACAGCGCCGCAACATCACCCGTTGGTTCCATTGCATGGAAGAATTTTCCTCCGGTTAATCCGGAGCCGGCCACCAGAACGGATGTCGAATCTGACTAAGCCGAGGTTCAACCCTCGCCGAAAAGTGATCCGATCCCGGTAACCCTCCGGCCACCGAACCGGCGCTACCGCGACATGTTCTCCAGCTCTGGAAATGGCGCATAGGTCGCGCCGGCGCAAGGCTCGGTAGCATTTTCCATCATGCGGTCGAGGCGGCCATCGACGTACACGATCGCGCGCTCCCGCGTCGGCCGATAGGCGCCGTCCGAGTCGCGGGCGCTGAAACGCAGGCAGGTGATGTAGCGCAGCCGCCCGCCCACCGTCCGCTGCACCGGCTCGGCCATGGCTGCGTCCCGCACGCCGGTGGGATCATTGAGATAGGTGTGCATGAACGCCACGGTCTCGACGCGGTAATTCTTCGGAAACGGCTGGTCGGCGACACCGCGGTCATCGGTGAAACTGATCGACCTGTTGTCGTCGCTGCTCAATGCGGAGCAGGCCGCGAGCGCGATCGGCAACAGCAGGATCGCCGTAAGTCTTGCTTTCTTCCCCAAGTTCCTTTCGCCCCAAAGTCGACTGCATCGGTCCCGGCGGTTTCTTAGACTGGCTAGCGGCGAAAGGGAATTCGGATCTCGGCGTCGGCTCAATGCACCATCCCACGGCCATTGGGGATGCAATGGCCGTGGGTGGGCCTGATATCCGCCGGCGCGGTGGGGCAATGTGGATCAAAACCGCGGCGGACGGACCAGTCGTGAAAGCCAGGGTTCAGCCGCGCTTGGCGGGCCGCACGATGTGCTTGACCGCGACCTTCGGCGTGACATGCGTCTTGATCACACCGATGTGCTTGTGGTGGCCATGATGGCGGACGTAGCGCTGGTGCTTATGATGGTGGCGCACCATCTTGGCATTGGCATTCAGCGCCTTGGGCTTCGCCAGCTCGGACTTGATCACCGGCGCGTGGGTCGTCTTGCCATAGTTGCCGGCAAACGCGGGCGCGGCCATCACGGAAACCGCAAGCAGCGCCGCGGAAATGGTCTTGAGCATGGTTGTCTCCTCTTCCAGGGATCGCTGAGACCTCCGGTCGGATGGCCGGGCTCGCCGATCAGTGACGATGACCTTAAGTCGGCGGCGCTGAACCCACGCTGAAACGCGCGGACGGAATTCGTTCATCTGCATGACATCCTGTTCATGTCCGTGACTGCGTCACGTCTGCGAGGCGTGAGTTTCAAAATGGCGTGCCGAAGCGGGAATGTTTCGGAGCACCGGGTGTTCAAGGAAGCGGGCCGCGGTTATAGGATCGCCGGGCTGACCATCAGGAGAGAGGCATGCAGAAATTCGCGATCAGGCTGTTGACGCTCGCCATGTTGTCGCTGACGCTTGCGGCAGCGCCCGTCGTTACCGCGGTCTATGCCGCGCCGGATAACGATCCGCCCCCGCCGCCGCCCAAGGGCAAGAAGAGGTCGGAGATCCGCCCGAGCGTCGAACAGGCCGCCTTCGAGAATGGCTATCGTTCCGCCTATGCCACGATCTACGACCGCCACGATTATGCGAACGCGATCGAGCAATTGAAGGCGCTGCACCGCGACGACACCGCCGCCGTCGCCAACCTGATCGGTTATTCCTATCGCAAGCTCGGCGACTACAAGCTGTCGCAAGTCTGGTACGAGCGCGCGCTGAAGGCCGATCCGAACCACGTCAAGACCTGGCAGTATTACGGTCTGTGGCAGGTCGAACAGGGCAACCGCGACCAGGCGCAGTATCATCTCAACCGCATCGCCCAGCTCGCCGGCACCAACAGCGAGGAATACCGCTCGCTCGCCGCCGCGCTGGAGAAGCCGCCCGGCACCGGGCTGGTGTATTGAGGCCGGTGCTCCGCATTCGTCCCTTCTCCCCTTGTGGGAGAAGGTGGCGCGCATGAAATGCGCGACGGATGAGCGACTATCTGGATTGTCAAGTTGCATTGGCGTAAGCGGCACGCGCCTCGCGTGCTTTGGCGTTGAGGCGGACC